>CAUJJQ010000134.1 GCA_963205285.1 Pseudomonadota bacterium
TGGTGAGTCACCGCAACACCATGCGGAAAACGGGTCGATCCGCTACTATATTGGAGGTAGGCGACATCATCGCCCTTTGCCGCAGGCAACGCGATTTCCGGTGCATCTGAGTTCAGGAAATCTTCCCAAATAAGCCCCTTAAGGCCCTGCGCCGCCGCTGCCGCAGCGCCCATCGCGCTGATGATGGCGGGGTAGAACAGTATCGATGGGTCACAGCTTTGCAACTGGACGATTATCTGATCGACATAGGCATCTTTGCCGCCAAAGCTGGTAGGCAGCGGCAGTGGTACCGGCCAAGCGCCAGCGTAAATGGCACCAAAGAACAGCTGGGCAAATTCGGCGCTGGTTTCCGCAACCAATGCGATACGATCCCCCGGCTTTACCCCGGCAGCAATCAGACGATGCGCGCTGGCCAACGCATCGGCGCGCAATTCAGCATAGGGGTAGGGGCGGGCCAAAGTCCCGCGATGGTCATGGAAATTCAGCCCGCGCGCGCCCTTTGCCGCATAGTCGAGCGCGTCGCCCACCGTCGCAAAATCGGCATAGCGCCGCGTGCTGCCGTCATCGGTTGGGGTGGGGCGGAGCGTTGTTTCAACCGCCCCATCGCTAAATGCTGCCAATTTGGCGCTCCTCATCCTAAATCGGGTGTCCGCCCCGCCAATATACGCAGGTAGGCCCCATTATCGATGCGCTTTTATTCGCGCCATAATGGCCGCAAACATCGCACATTCCATCAGGATATTAAATCCGACGTGACTATGGCATGAGTGAGGCAGTGCGGCGAAAACCATCCTCTTTGCGGCCATTAGATGGAGCGCGGCTGTCGGAAATGGCGCTCGCCTATGTTGCGCGCTTTGCGACCAGCCGCGCCAAATTGATTGCCTACCTCGACCGCAAGCTGCGTGAACGCGGCATCGCAGAGGGGGAGGAGGTGGATATTGTCGCCATCGCCGACGGGTTGGTGGCATTGGGCTATGTCGATGATGCCGCCTTTGCGGGGATGAAGGCACGTTCACTGCTGAGCCGCGGCTATGGCAACCGGCGGGTGGATGCGGCCTTGCGGGCGGCGGGGATTGATGAACCGACGCGTGATGATGCACGCGCAGATGCCGACGCAGCATGGGCGGCGGCTATCGCCTTTGCTCGGCGGCGGCGCTTTGGCCCCTTCGCGGGTGAACAGGTTACTGATCCAAGGCTGCGTGACCGGCAGTTTGCCGCGATGCTGCGCGCGGGGCATGATGCGCGTTGGGTGCGTTGCCTGCTACGCCTTGCGCCAAATGCCGAAATCAGCGAGACAGCGCCCGATTAACGTATTGAGGAGTATGGTGATGGCTGGACGGGCGCTGCGCGGGGCAGTATTTGGGCTGATGCTGGTGCTGGGCGCCTGTTCCGGTTCGAACAGCGGCGCGGCGATGACCGCGGGTGCAGAAAGTCCGCAAACCGGCTTGGAGCGCGCCCCCCTCACCATCACCATGGGTCAAAACATTCACCGTTTTACGGTCGATGTGGCGGCGAGTAGCGAACAGCAGGAATATGGCCTGATGTTTCGTGACCATTTGGCCCCGGATGCAGGGATGATTTTCCCGTTTGATCAGGCCAAGATCGCATCCTTTTGGATGAAAAATACGCTGATCCCTCTCGATATGTTGTTTGTAAAGGCGGATGGCACGATTGACCGTATTGCCGAAAACACCATCCCCCAATCGCTCGAACCGGTAGCCAGCGGGGGGGAGGTTATCGCCGTGCTCGAGCTAGCCGGCGGCACCGCAGCGCGGCTTGGCATTGATGAAAGCGCGGTGGTGCGCTGGCAGGGCGACCATGTCCAGCGCTAATCGCATGCTTGCTCCCAGCCCCCTATCTAGCTAAGCGGCGGCGCATGGGCTTATTTGGCAAAATCTTCACTTGGTGGAACGGTGCGACCATCGGCACCGCGCTGCACACCATGTTGCGCGGACGCAAGGTCGGCGAGGATGCGGACGGTAACCGCTATTTTGCGGGGCGTGATGGCCGTCGCTGGGTCATTTATGCAGGGTCGAACGACGCCAGCAATGTGCCGGCGGAATGGCATGGCTGGCTGCATCGCACCCATGATGCGCTGCCCGCCGACAGCCTGCCGCCGATCCGTCCGTGGCAGATGCCCGCCAGCCCCAATTTGACCGGCAGCACCAATGCATATCGCCCGGCGGGCACGCTCGAACGCGGGGGGCGGCGTGCCGCCGCAACCGGCGATTATCAGGCCTGGACGCCAGAGAGCTGATGCCACAGCGCCGACCGTCCATGCAGATGTTGGGCACGGCGATGATCTGTGCGATGTTGCTTGGCGGTTGCAATCGCCAGCACGCCAATGCGGATGCAGAGGCGAATGCCAACCGCCCCTTGCCCGCATCGCGCGATGTCGACGCCAGCATGGCGGGGGTAACGCCGATGGCTGAGCGCGTGGCGGTGCTCGGCCTCCTCAACAAACGCAATGGCTTAGTGCGCGATGTGACGTTGAAACCGGGCGAATCGCTGCGCATCGGGCGCGCGGTGGTGCGGTTGCGCGCATGCGAACGTACCGCGCAATGGGAATGGCCGGGGGAGGTGGGTGCCTTTGTCCAGCTCGACGTCCTCAACCTCTCCAACAATCGCTGGCAGCGCAATTTTTCGGGCTGGCTGTTCAAGAACCGGCCCGAACGTAACATCATCCAACACCCGATTTACGACGTGTTTGTGAGAAGCTGTACGATGAGCTGGCCGGGTGAACGCCCGGTGCCGAGCGGCGATGCGCCTGCCCCGGCAGAGCGCGCTGCCCCCCCTGCCCCCAACGATGACTCCACAGAGAGAGCACCCCAATCCCCCGACACGACGGCGCCCGTTGCACCAGCCACCGCGCCAGCGCCAGCAACCGATTCGCCGCCCAAAGCGGCGGATTGAAGCAGGTTGAGATAGGCGCGCTGCGATATTTCAATCGCGCCCATGCTGCGCAAATGCTCGGTCATGAACTGACAGTCGAGCAGGGCAAATCCGCCCAAGCGCAACCGCGCAACCAAATGCGCAAGCGCAACCTTTGACGCATCCCGGGCCCTGCTGACCATCGATTCGCCGAAAAAGGCGCGGCCCAACGACACGCCGTAAAGGCCCCCGACCAGTGCGTCGCCCCGCCACACCTCCACACTATGGGCATGGCCCATGGCATGGAGTGCGCGGTAGGATGCATGAATGGCGGGGTTGATCCATGTGCTGGGGCGGTCGGGTGCGCTTTGGGCGCACAAATCCATGATCGCGCCGAACGCCCGGTCGCTCGTGACCGAAAAATGGTTGGATGCGATTTTGCGGCGCAATTTGCGCGAGAGGTGGAGCGCGTCGAGTGGCAGAATCGCGCGTCGTTCCGGCTCTATCCAATAAATGGCATCATCGGCCGCGTCGTCGGCCATCGGGAAAATGCCCTGCGCATAAGCGGACAGCAGCAGCGCGGGCGGGATGATTTCGGGGGCCGATGATGGGGGATGCTGCGTCATGCCTGACAGCATAGCGCCAAGGGAGCCACAAAGAAATTCGCCCGCCACATTGCTGTGACGGGCGAACCTTTCCTCCCCAGGAAATGGATATGGGCTGCGTGGCCTAACGCCCCATCGCGCTGCCAAGGCGATGGTAAAGCTGTGAAAATTTGATCGATTCAGGCTGATCTTTGATGACCGTCAGATAATGCAGCACCGCTTCACGCAGCAGTTCGAAATCAGCGGTCGACAGGACAGCTCTGGAACGGGCAGGTTCGGACATTTTCATTTCCTTTCAAGTATTTCGATACCGTCAGAAGGCAAGTAGGTTCCCCGCCGCTGTCGGGCGGCAAATTGGTTCCCCGCCGCCGTCAGGCGGCAAATTGGTTCATAGTATTGTCTTTGCCCCCCGCTTTCAGCGCGGCTTCACCTGCGAAATATTCCTTATGGTCATCGCCAATGTCGCTGCCCGACATATTCTGGTGCTTGACGCAGGCGATGCCTTGGCGGATTTCTGCACGCTGGACGTTCTTGACGTAGCCGAGCATGGCCTGTTCGCCAAAATATTCCTTGGCGAGATTGTCCGTCGAGAGCGCGGCGGTGTGGTATGTCGGCAGGGTGATAAGGTGGTGGAAAATCCCCGCCCGCGCCGCTGCGTCGCGCTGAAAGCTTTGGATGCGCGCGTCGGCCTCCACCCCCAGCGGGGTTTCATCATATTGCGCGCCCATCAGCTTGGCGCGGTCATAGGCGCTGATGTCGCGTCCTTCGGCTGCCCATGCGTCGAAAACCTGCTGCCGGAAATTGAGCGTCCAGTTGAAACTGGGTGAATTATTATAGGCAAGCTTGGCATTGGGGACGACCGCCCGGATCCGATCAACCATCCCGGCGATTTGGTCGATATGGGGTTTTTCCGTCTCAATCCAGATGAGGTCGGCACCATTTTGCAGGCTGGTGATGCAGTCGAGCACGCACCTCGCCTCCCCCGTGCCGGGGCGGAATTGATAGAGGTTGGACGGCAGCCGCCTTGGCCGCAGCAATATGCCATCACGGTTGATGAGGACATCGCCCGGATTGCCCGCGCCCTCGACCGGCTCACAATCGAGGAAGCTGTTATATTGGTCGCCCAGATCGCCCGGCTCACGGGTAAAGGCGATTTGTTTAGTCAGCCCAGCGCCCAGACTGTCGGTGCGCGCGACGATGATGCCGTCGGGAACGCCCAACTCCATGAAGGCGTAACGGATGGCACGGATTTTCTGCAGGAAATCCTCATGCGGAACGGTGACCTTGCCATCCTGGTGCCCGCATTGTTTTTCGTCGGACACCTGATTTTCAATCTGCAACGCGCAGGCGCCCGCCTCGATCATCTTTTTGGCGAGCAAATATGTCGCCTCGGCATTGCCAAAACCGGCGTCAATGTCGGCAATGATGGGGACCACATGGCTTTCATGCGCGTCAATGGCGTGCAAAATCTGTTGCGCCTTAACCTCATCCCCCGCCACGCGCGCGGCGTCGAGCTCACGAAACAGGCCGCCCAGTTCGCGTGCATCGGCTTGGCGTAAAAATGTGTAAATTTCGGCGATCAGTGCCGGAACGCTGGTTTTTTCGTGCATCGATTGGTCGGGCAGTGGGCCAAATTCGCTGCGCAAAGCGGCAATCATCCAACCCGACAAATAGATATAGCGCCCTTTGACGGTGCCAAAATGCTTTTTGACCGAAATCATCTTTTGCTGGGCAATAAAGCCATGCCAGCAGCCAAGGCTCTGCGTATATTTGGCAGGGTCGGCATCATAAGCGGCCATGTCGGCGCGCATGACGCTGGCCGTGTGGCGGGCAATGTCGAGCCCAGTTTGAAAACGGTTTTGTGCGCGCATGCGGGTGACGCTTTCGCCGTCGATCGCTTGCCAAGGCGCTCCTTGCGCGGCGATGAAATCACGCGATTGGCTGGCGGCATCCTTGTACAACATAGTTTTTCCCTTTTGGATTTTCGCATCACGCCCCGACTTTGGGGTGCGTCTTGGCCCAAGGGCTAACCGGCAAAGGGGTGTCAGTGACAGGATTTTGTCAATTTTTCTCGTCAATCTTTGCCAGATATGGCGATTGATTTTGTAACATTGTAAGTATATTTACAATCATATGGCCGAACAACGAATCTATGCGGGCGGTGCGCTGCGCCAGTTGCGGCGTGCCAGTGGCCTGACGCAGGCGGCAATGGCCGGTGCGCTCGACATCTCCCCCTCTTACCTCAACCTCATCGAAAATGGCCAACGACCGCTCAGTGCCGCGCTGATCGTCCGGCTGGCCGAACGCTTTGGTTTTGATCCCGCGCGCCTCAATGACGACCATGGTGTGGGCGGCGCGGCGGCGCTCCGGCGGCGGCTGGGCGACCCGATGTTTGCCGATCTTGGCATAGGGGCACAGGAGGCGGAGGGGTGGTTACACCATGCCCCGATGCTCGCCGCTGCCTTTGCGCGCATATATGACCGCGCGCAGATGGTGGGCGACGGCGCAGCTTCCAGCGGTAAGGCCGAGGTCGAAACGGTCAAGCTGGTGCGGCTCGAAATCGAACGCTGGTCGAACCATTTTGCTGATCTGGACGCGGCGGCAGAGACGCTGGCGGACGAACTGCGCCTGACCAACCCCGACCTATATGGTGCGATTGCCGACCGGCTGCGGGTGCGCCACCAGATTGCGCTGCGCATCCTGCCGGCCGACGTCATGCCCGGCAGCCTGCGCCGGCTCGACCTCCATGCCCGGCAATTGCAATTGTCGGAGCTGCTCTCCCCCTCCTCGCGCTGCTTTCAGGCTGCCGTCATGCTGGGGCAGTTTGAGGTGCGCGACCAGTTGGAGGCATTGGCGGCGGGCGCAAAATTGCCTGATCGCGCGGCGCTGCGCCTCTTCAAACGGCACCTCGCGCATTATTTCGCCGCCGCTTTGATGATGCCCTATGGCCGGATTTTACGCGGTGCAGAGGGGAGTGGCTATGACCTCCCCCTCCTTGAACGGCGATTTGGTGTCAGTTTTGAACAATTGGCGCACCGCCTGACAACCTTGCAACGCGTTGGCGCGCGCGGCCTGCCCTTTTTCATGCTGCGCATCGATCGCGCCGGACAGGTGAGTAAACGTTATGCAGGCGCCAGCGGTTCGCCGATGGTCGATGGCGCGATTGGCTGTGCGCGCTGGCGGATTTTTGAAGCGTTCGAACGTCCGCATATGCTGGTCCATGACCGCGTGATGTTGGAGGATGGTTCGCGCTGGCTCAGTTGGGCGCGCAATATAGAGGGGCAGGCGCGCGATGCCGCAGCCACGCCGGCGCGCTTTGCCGTGGTGCTGGGGTTGGAAGAACGCTTTGCCGCGTCAATCAGCGCGCCATCGATGAAAGGAGACTATGGCTTGGCAATGGCAGGGGGCGATGGGGTGCCCGCCAATCCCGTCGGCCTTGGCTGCGCGCGATGCCAGCGTGCCGATTGCATCCAGCGCGCTCGCCCGCCACTCGGCCGAACGCTAATCGTCGATGAACGCGCGCGCAGCGCGGCGGCGTTCAGTTTTGGTTGAAGCGGTGCCGGCAATCCTTCTAACGCACGATACCGCCTGAAACCAGAACGGCGAGCGTAACCAGCTCGCTCGCCGCCGCCGCCATTGGCGCGATTTGCACCGGCTTTTCCATGCCGACCAGCATCGGGCCGATGACGCTGTCGCCGCCCAGTTCGCGCAGCAGCTTGGCCGACAAATTGGCCGATTGCAGCCCCGGCATCACCAAAATATTGGCCGGGCCCGACAGGCGGGCAAAGGGATATTTGGCCAGCATATTCATGTTGAGCGCGACATCGGGCGTCATTTCCCCTTCATATTCGAAATTGACCCCCCGTTCGTCGAGGATTGCCACCGCATCGCGGATCGGTTCAAGCCAATTGCCCGGCGGATTGCCAAAGGTGGAATAAGACAGGAATGCAACGCGCGGTTCATGGCCCATGCGCCGCGCCACCGCCGCCGTTTCCACCGCAATCTCTGCCAATTGTGCAGATGTCGGCCGTTCATTGACCGTGGTGTCGGCCATGAACACGGTATGATGCTGTCCGACCAGCACATGGATGCCAAACGGCGTGCGGCCCTTGGCAGGGTCGATGACGCGGCGCACTTCGCGGATCGATTGCGCATAGGTGCGGGTGACACCGGTCAGCAGCGCATCGCCCACCCCCAGTTCGACGAGCAGCGCGCCAAAAACGTTGCGATCCTGGTTGACCATGCGTGCGCAATCACGCTGCATATAGCCGCGCCGTTGCAACCGTTCATATAGCCGTTCGACCATCTGCGGCACCAGGGGTGAATTGCGGCTGTTGTGGATTTCAAAGCTGTCCGGGTCGGAAACCCCCAGTTCGACCAGCTTTTCGCGCACATCATCGCGCCCGACCAGCACCGGCGTGCCATAGCCGCCTTCGCGGAACATGATTGCCGCGCGCAGCACCACTTCTTCTTCAGCTTCGGCAAAAATGACCCGTCGCGGGTTACGTCGCGCCGCTTCATAGGCAAGCGTCAGCACCGATGTTGTCGGGTTGAGCCGCCCGCGCAGCGACTGACGATAAGCCTCCATATCCTCTATGGGGAGGCCAGCAACGCCGCTCTCCATTGCCGCTTGTGCGACGGCGGCGGGCACCACCTCCATCAATCGCGGGTCAAATGGTGCAGGGATGATATATTCGCGGCCAAAGCTTTGCGCCCGCCCGCCATAAGCGATCGCCACCTCCTCCGGTACAGGTTCGCGTGCCAGTTCGGCAATCGCGCGCGCCGCAGCGATTTTCATCACATCGTTAATCTGCGTCGCCCGGACGTCGAGCGCGCCGCGAAAGATAAAGGGGAAACCCAAAACATTGTTGACCTGATTGGGATAATCGGACCGGCCGGTAGCGATAATCGCATCGGGACGCGCGGCCTTGGCATCAGGCGGGCTGATTTCCGGGTCAGGATTGGCCATCGCAAAGATGATCGGTGCCTTGGCCATATCCTTGACCATTTCCGGTTTGAGTGCGCCCGCCGCCGACAGGCCGAGGAAAACATCCGCACCCTTAAGCGCCTCTGTCAGTGTGCGAGCATCGGTCTTTACCGCATGCGCCGATTTCCACTGATCCATCCCTTCCTGCCGACCTTGGTAGATGGTGCCTTTGCGGTCGCACATGATGACATTGTCATGTTTGACCCCCATCGCTTTGATAAGTTCGGTGCAGGCGATTGCCGCCGCACCCGCGCCGTTCACCACAACTTTGACGTCGCTAAGTTTCCGTCCGGTCAAATGGCAGGCGTTAATCAGCCCCGCCGCCGTGATAATCGCGGTGCCGTGCTGATCGTCATGAAAAACGGGGATATTCATCCGTTCTTTGAGCGCCGCTTCGATAATGAAGCAATTGGGTGCGCCAATATCTTCCAAATTTATCCCGCCGAAACTGGGTTCGAGCAGCGCGACCGCGTTGATAAAGGCGTCCGGATCCTCCGTTGCCACCTCTATGTCGATCGAATCGACATCGGCAAAACGTTTGAAGAGCACCGCCTTGCCCTCCATCACCGGTTTGGAGGCGAGCGCACCCAAATTGCCCAGCCCCAAAATGGCGGTGCCATTGGAAATCACGGCGACCAAATTACCCTTGGCGGTATAATCATAGGCAAGCGAAGGATCTTCAGCGATAGCGCGCACCGGCACCGCAACGCCGGGCGAATAGGCAAGCGACAAGTCGCGCTGCGTCGCCATCGGCTTGGACGCGATAATTTCGATTTTCCCCGGTCGACCATGCGCGTGGTACAGCAAGGCTTCGCGGTCAGAAAATTGCACCCGTGCGTCGTCGCTCATCCATCATCCCCTTTTTGTAGAACAGACTCTAGACCCGAGAGGCATATGGCGGCAAATGCTTTCATCGCCATTTGCCCGCCTCGTCGCGCTGCGATAGGGAAGGCGCATGGCCAGCCGCGCGCGCAAATCCCCCAGCAACCCCGCCGACGCAAAACCGCAAGGCGCAACACCGATGATGGTGCAATATTTCGCGCTAAAGGCCGAGGCGGGGGATTGCCTGCTTTTCTATCGCATGGGCGATTTTTTTGAGCTGTTTTTTGATGATGCGCGCACCGCCGCCCAAATCCTCGACATCGCGCTGACAACGCGCGGCGAACATGACGGTGACAAAGTGCCGATGTGCGGCGTCCCCGTCCATGCTGCCGAAACCTACCTCGCGCGGTTGATCCGCGCGGGTCAACGCGTCGCCATCGCCCAGCAGATTGAAACACCCGAACAGGCGCGCGCGCGCAACGGTTCCAAGGCACTGGTGCGCCGCGCCATCGTGCGGCGGGTAACAGCGGGCACGCTGACCGAAGAGGCGTTGCTCGAACCTAAAAGCGCCAATTGGCTGTTTGCCATTGCCGAAGCAGGCGGGGCATGGGGATGGGCGGCGGTTGATGTTTCGACAGGTGCCTTTGAAACCGGCGAAGATGGTGGCGAACTGGCAACCGTCGTCGCCCGCCTGCAACCCACCGAAATTTTGGTGGCGGAGGGGACGAGCACCCCGATCGACTTAGACGCAACACGACTCCACCCGCGTCCGCGCGCGACCTTTGACAGTATGCGCGGCGAAAAACGGCTGGCACAGCTTTATGGCGTTGCCACGCTCGACGGCTTTGGTGCCTTCAGCCGCGCCGAACTGGCGGCGGCAGGCGCTGTCCTGGCATGGCTCGACAGCGCATCATCGGGCGAGCTGCCTTGGCTGCAAGTGCCGCGCCGCCGCGCGACAGCCAGCCTGCTCAGCATCGATGGG
>CAUJJQ010000135.1 GCA_963205285.1 Pseudomonadota bacterium
TGCTGCAGATGACCGGCTATGTCATGCGCTTTGCGCCCTTTGCGGTGTTCGGCGCGATTGCCAAGGTGGTGGCGGTCAGTGGGCTGGGCATTTTGGCGACCTATGTCGAACTGGTGTTCGAATTTTACCTGTCGCTCATCGTCCTGTGGGTGATTTTGCTGAGCGTCGGGGCGGTTTTCCTGCGCGGGCGCATCTGGCGGCTCATCCGCTATATCCGCGAACCTTTGCTGATTGCTTTTTCGACCGCATCGTCAGAGGCGGCGTTGCCCAAGCTGTTTGAACAGCTCGACCGTTTCGGGGTGCCGCGCCGCATTTCGGGTTTCATGCTGCCGCTGGGATATAGTTTCAACCTCGACGGTTCGATGATGTATATGAGCTTTGCGACGATTTTCATCGCCCAAGCCTATCAAATCGACCTTAGCATCGGGCAGCAGATTGTCATTCTGCTGACGTTGATGATTTCGTCCAAAGGGGTGGCGGCGGTGCCGCGCGCCAGCCTGGTGGTCATCACCGGCACGCTCGCCATGTTCGGCCTGCCGGTGGAGGGGGTGGCGCTCATCCTCGCCATCGACCAGTTCCTCGACATGGGGCGCACCGCAACCAATGTCGTCGGCAATGCCGTGGCGACCAGCGTCATCACCAAATGGGAAGGGATGCTGGAGGTGGAGGAGGCTGCCGAACAGGAATTGCCGCACGCGCCATCGCGCGGCGCGGCAGACGGCGCGGCAGGGCTGGAACTCGCCGCCGATATGGTCAGCGACGAACGCAGCAAGGGCGTTTAACCGGCGCCATGTTGTCATTCCGGCGAAGGTCGGAATCCAGATGCAACCCCTCCACCACCGCTTCGCGGCGGTCCCCCTCCCCCAAGGGGGGAGGAATAAACCCACCCCAGCTTACAAATACCCACCCCAGTGTGAACAGCACCCACCCCCTAACCCCCTCCCGCAAACGGGAGGGGGGATAGAATCTCTGCGCCTCCGCGCCCCGCCCAAAACATTCTAGAATTGCCCCATATTTCTGGTAGGTTGGCCGACGTCATGACACTGGCCATCGCGGTTCATCTGGTCGAACATGACCCACTCTGGGGGGAGCGGGCGCAAAGCCTGATGGCTATGCTTGCGCCGCTCAACCCCCCATTGCTGCGCCTATATCATGTTGGTTCGACCGCCATTCCCGGCATTTTGGCAAAACCGGTTATCGACATTGTCGGGGTGGCGAGCAGCATGGCGGCGCTCGATGCGGCGGCGGATGATGTGCGCGCGCTGGGGCTGGGCTGGCACGGCGAATTTGGCGTCGATGGGCGGCGTTTCTGCACGCTTGATGCGCCAGCGGCTGCGGGAGCGGATGCGCCGCGCGAACGCATCGCCAATTTCCATTTTTATGCGACAGGTTCGCGCCACATAAAATTGCAGGTCGCTTTCCGCGATTATCTGCGCGCGCATGGTGATGTGGCCGCCGCCTATGCCGACGAGAAACGGCGTATCCGCGCGCTCCACCCCGATGATAGCGTCGCCTATTCGGCGGAAAAAGGCCCCTTCATCCGCGCCGTACTCGACAAGGCTTTGGCGTGGCACAGCGACGATCCATTATAGCGCGCAGGGCTGCGTCCTGCCCTTTTACTCCACGGTCGCGGCGTGTAGGGGTGGGGGATGAAAAATCAGGCACAAATAAGCGTTGCAGAACCCGGCACCGGCAGCATCAACATCATCGTGAATGGGGAGGGGCGGTGCCTCGACACGGCGATCAGCGTCCATGAAATGCTCTGCCGCATCGGGCTGAATCCGGGCAAGGTTGCGGTGGAATTGAACCGGGCGATCCTCGCGCGATCGACCTTTGTCGATGTGTTGCTGGCCGATGGCGACACGATCGAAATCGTCCATTTTGTCGGGGGCGGGGCATGAATATGGGCGCGGATGCAAATGTTGATGGGTGGAGCGTTGCCGGACGGCATTTCACCAGCCGGTTGATCGTCGGCACCGGCAAATATCGCGATTTTGCCCAAAATGCCGCCGCGCTGGTGGCGTCGGGGGCCGAAATCGTCACCGTTGCGGTGCGCCGCGTCAATATCGCCGACCCCGGCCAGCCGATGCTGACCGATTTTATCGACCCCAAAAAATATACCTATCTGCCCAATACGGCGGGTTGTTTCACCGCCGATGATGCGGTGCGCACGCTGCGCCTTGCGCGCGAGGCGGGGGGCTGGGATTTGGTGAAGCTGGAGGTTTTGGGGGAGGCAAAGACCCTCTACCCCGATATGCGTGAAACGCTGAAAGCCACCGAAACCCTCGCTAAAGAGGGGTTTTTGCCGATGGTTTATTGTGTCGATGACCCGATTGCCGCCAAACAATTGGAGGGTGCGGGCGCGGTTGCGGTGATGCCGCTGGGCGCGCCGATTGGCTCTGGCCTTGGCATCCAGAACCGCGTCACCATCCGCCTGATTGTCGAGGGGGCGAGCGTGCCGGTGCTGGTGGATGCGGGCGTCGGCACCGCCAGCGATGCAGCGGTCGCGATGGAATTGGGCTGCACCGGCGTCCTCATGAACACTGCGATTGCAGAGGCAAAGGACCCGCTGCTCATGGCAGGCGCGATGCGCGATGCGGTGGCGGCGGGGCGCAGCGCCTATCGCGCGGGGCGGATGGCGATGCGCAAATATGCCGACCCCTCCAGCCCGCTGGC
>CAUJJQ010000136.1 GCA_963205285.1 Pseudomonadota bacterium
ACCATCGACAGCAATTGGCGGGGCAGTCCGCTGGTTGCAGTGCGCCCCAATGCCATGGTCCACCGCAATGATGTGCCGGGGCGCGATGTCGAACATTTCCGTCGCTGGGGGGTTGCCCCATCGATCACCATCGGAATGGAGGGGCCGACCAGCCTCACCATCACCTATGTCCATCAAGAGGATAATAATACCCCAATTTATGGCGTCCCCTATTTCAAAAGCGGGGTGAATGACGGGGTGCTGCCCGGTGTCGATGACAGCGACTATTTCGGCATCGTCAATCTGGACGAACAAAATGCGCGGGTTGATCGGCTGTCGGCGATCTTCCGCCACGAATTTTCAGACAATATTTCGGTGCGCAACCTGACCCGCTGGCAGCGCGTGGGGCAATATAGCCAGACCAGCGCGCCGCAGGGCACATTCTGCCTTGCCAACGGTCGCCAGCCAGTTGGTGCGACGCCCGATGCGACGATTGGCCTTGCCTGTCCGGGCACATTATTGCCCGGCCAATACCTCCCCTCCGGCCCGCGTGGACATGTGCGTGATCAGGTCAATAACCTCCTCCATAACCAGACCGATTTGCGCATCGAAAACGGTGAAGGGACGGGGCTGCACAATGTCTTGGTCGTCGGCGCGTCGTTGTCATGGGAAGACTATGCCATCACCACCGCGTCGCTGTTGCGCAACCCCAATGGTTCGGCGGTGACCCCGCTGCCCATCATCGACCTGTTCAACCCTGACACGCGCTATACCGGGCCGACCAATTATACGGTCACCGCGCGTAGCGACAGCGCGACGCGTAACCGTGCCATCTATGCCTTTGATACGCTAGAGATTGGCGAGATGTTCGAACTTAACGCCGGACTGCGATATGAAAATAATCGTGCGCGTTTCCGTAACATCCCGCTGACTTTCGTGCCTCCGGGGACGGCGCCGCTCACCGATTTGCGCGCCGCCGATCAGATTAGCGACGAGAATCTATTCTCCTATCGCGTTGGCGGGGTGTTCAAACCGGCATCGAACGTCAGTCTCTACATCGCATATGGTAACGCGCGCACGCCATCATCGGCAACGGTGCGGCTGGGCTGCGGAGTGGTGAGCGCGCCTGGTGGCGCCGACCCCTGCGCGGTCGCGCCCGAAACCGCGCGCAATTACGAAATTGGTGCCAAGGCTGACCTGTTCAACCGCCGTCTGGCGCTGACCGCCGCCCTGTTCCGCAATGAACGCAGCAATTACCGCGTTGCATCCAACGATCCCGCAGAACCGGCAGCTTTGCAAGTGCTCGACGGACGCAGTCGGGTGGATGGTATTGCGCTCGGCCTATCGGGGCGGATTACGCCCGCTTGGTCCATTTTTGCCAATTACACCTATTTGGACAGCGAAGTGCTGCAAAGCGTATCGGATTTCTGTCTCGCCAATCCCAGCGCGGCGTGCCGGAACAGCGCGGCCATCCGCGACCCGCAGGCGGGTGATGAATTGCAGCAAACGCCCAAACATTCGGGCAGTCTGTTCACCACCTACAGCTTTCCCTTCGGCCTCCAAATCGGTTATGGCTTTACCTACCAGGGCAGCTTTGCGACGCACCAGCGGACGTTGGCGCAGCGCGAACAATATCGTGCCGATGATTATCTGACCCACCGCGCCTTTGTGTCCTATGCCTTTGGCAATGGCTTGACCGCGCAGTTAAATGTCACCAACGTCACCAATGAAAATTATGTCACCGGCATCCGCAACAATGCGAATTCGACAAGCGGCATTATCACGGGGGGGTGGGCGACGCCCGGTGACGCGCGGTCAGCGGTGTTGAGCCTTTATTACAGCTTTTGACCTTAGAAAAGGTTTGGCATGCCATGATGCTCAAAATCCCGGACATTTTGGACAAGGGCGGGGTCGCCAAAATCCGTGCGATTCTGGATAATGCGTCTTGGGTCGATGGCAATGTCACATCTGGCGTCCAATCGGGGATGGTTAAAAATAATCTGCAATTGCCCGAATTGGGGGATGCGGCGCAGGCGGCGGGCAAATTGGTGCTGGAGGCGCTGGGCCGCTCGCCGCTGTTCATGGCGGCGGCCCTGCCGGACAAGCTCTACCCGCCATTGTTCAACCGATATGAAGGCGGCGGGCAATTTGGCGACCATATCGACAATGCCATTCGCATCCGCAAGGGCAGCGACTATCGCGTCCGTTCCGACCTGTCGGCAACCCTGTTTCTGGCCGAACCCGACAGTTACGAAGGCGGTGGCCTGGTGGTGGAGGGGATGGCAGAGGAACCGGGGGTAAAATTACCCGCCGGACACCTCCTCCTCTATCCGGCCACAACCGTCCATCGCGTGCTTCCCGTGGCGGGCGGTGCGCGGGTGGCGAGCTTTTTCTGGATCCAGTCGATGGTGCGCGACTTGGGGCAGCGCAGTCTGTTGTTCGACCTCGACAAATCGGTGCAAAATCTGGTCGCAAAAAATGGCAATGATGATGTCGATGTCGTTCGCCTGACCGGCCTATACCACAATCTGCTGCGCCGTTGGGCGGACGTTTGATTGCAGTTATTGAAACTGCATCGCAATAGTGTTAGCGCGCCACTTCAAATCAATTTTCGGGATGAGAGATGAGCAAAATTGCCCTCAGAAACGCGTGGTTCCAAGTCCATAAGTGGATTGGACTGCTGCTCGCTATCGCGATCATCCCGATTTGCGTTTCGGGTTCAATTTTGGTCTGGCACGATGCGATTGATGATTCGCTGAACCCGCAGCGTCATATCGTTGGCGCGCCGATGCTGCCGGTCGAACGCTACGCCGCCGCTGCCAGCGCCGCCGCGCGACCGGGTGAGGCACTGATGTCGCTTGAAATCCCCACCGAGGGGGCGGTGGTCGCGACGCTCGCCCAGCCGCCAAAGCCGGGGGCGGGCCGCCCCGTGCGCACCATGGTCTGGCTGGCGGGGGATGATGCGCGCGTGCTTGATCGCGCCAACAGCGATGCCGGGATGATGCGGTTCATGCATGTGCTGCACGGTACGCTCTACATCCCCGAATGGGGGCGCGCGACAGTCGGCTGGATCGGCGTTTTCATGATGCTGTCCTGCCTGTCGGGCATCTGGCTCTGGTGGCCAACCGTGGGCAGTTTTGTCCGGGGGTTGCGTTGGCGGCGGCACAATGATTTCAACAATAATTTGCACCATCAGATGGGATTTTGGATCCTTATCCCGCTGTTTGCGCTGTCGCTGACCGGCATGTGGATCAGCTTTCCCAAGGTTTTTGCGGATATTGGCCAGCCAGCCGTCGCATCCGGGCCAAAGGGCGGCGAAGCCAAGGGCAAGGGCCAGAATGGCGGGGGCGCGCGTGAACCCAGCCGCGCGGCGCGGATGCGCGCCCGCCCGCTCGATAATCCGGCGGTTTCACTGAACGGAGCGATTGTCGCGGCGACCAGCCATGGGGAGGCGCGTATCGCGCGCATCGCCTGGCCGACCGATGTCGAACCCTCGTGGAATATCCGCACCGGCCCCGAAGAGCGCGCGTTGCAAAGCGAGATAAAGGTCGATGCCGTGCGCGGAACCAGCCAAGTTGAGCGCCCCAAGCATGAACGCGAAAGCCTTAACCGGTTGATGCGCCGGATCCACGATGGCAGTGACATGGGATTATTGTGGCAGCTGGTCATTTTCCTCGGCGGCATTTTGCCCGCGATACTGTCGGTAACCGGCATCATCATGTGGTGGCGCGCACGCAAATGGCGTGGCGAACTGGCACGGCGTCAGGCAACAAAATTGGCTACCACATAGTTGCACGGCGTCTTTGTTCGCCCGTATCTCGACCGATAATAAAGTCTCAAGATACGAGTGTAATTTGTTCGCGCCAAGCCGCCAAGATGCTGTGCGTGGGGCAACGTCATTGCGAGGAGCCGCAGGCGACGCGGCAATCCAGTATGAGAAAGCCCACCCCCAACCCCTCCCGCATGCGGGAGGGGGATTTCCTAGCCTGTTCATGCAAGGCACGAGCAAAGTCGAGACACGATTGCCACAGGCCGTTCCCCGGCGAAAGCCGGGGTCTGACACACCGCAAGTTAGCGGCTTTCGCCGGAATAGAGTTAGTTGGTCGGGAAACCCCGCCGTTCGAGCAGCGCGCGGACATCCGGGTCGCGGCCACGGAAAGCGCGATACGCCGCCGCCCGGTCGGTTTCATTGCCGGTGGAGAGCAGGATCGTGCGGAACCGGTCGGCCACGCTGCGGTCCCACGGCCCGCCCGCTTCGGTAAAGGCGGCCCAAGTGTCGGCATCCATGGTTTCGGACCAGAGATAGCTGTAATAGCCCGCCGAATAGCCGTCCGAACTGAACAAATGCCCGAACTGCGGCAGACGGTGGCGCATCACCATTTCGCGCGGCATGCCCAATTCGGCCAGCGCTTGACGTTCAAAGGCGGCGATATCAGTCACCGGCGTTGAACGATTGTGGAGTTGCATGTCGAGGATGGCGCTCGACAAATATTCCACCGTTGCAAAGCCCTGGTTGAATTTGTCCGATTCCAAAATCCGGTTAACCAATGCCTGCGGCATCGGCGCGCCGGTTTGATAATGGGTGGCAAAGCGGCTCAGCACTTCGGGCGTCATCAGCCAATTTTCATTCACCTGGCTCGGATATTCGACGAAATCTTGCGGCACGCCGGCCAGATCGGGATAATATATGTCCTGCAGCATATAATGGATGCCATGACCGAATTCGTGGAACAGGGTTTGCGCATCGTCGAGGCTGATCAGCGTTGGCTGCCCATTGGCCCCACGGGTGAAATTATTATTGTTGGACGCGATGACGGTTGTCGCCGGGGCGAGCCGCTGCTGATCGCGATAGGTGGTCATCCACGCGCCCGAACGCTTGCCATCGCGGGCAAAATTGTCGAGGTAGAGGACACCGACATGCGCGTTGGTGCGGCTGTTGGTCACTTCAAAAGTGCGCACCGCCGGGTCGAACACGGGGATGGAACCGGTGGTTTCGCGGAACGACAAATCATATAGCCGCCCTGCCGACCAGAACATCGCTTCAATCATCTTGTCGAGTTGAAGATAGGGCTTCACCTCATCTTCGGAGAGGTCATAGCGCGCCTTGCGCACCTTTTCCGCGTAATAGCGATAATCCCATGGTTCGATGGTGATCGGCGTTGTGTGGTTGGTCGCCGCTTCGCTATTGGCAATCGCCTGCATATCGCGCACTTCTTCGTGGACGCGGGCCACCGCCGGGCGCCAGACGCGCATCATCAAATCCATTGCCCGGTCGGGGTCGTGGGCCATCGTATCTTGCATGCGATATACCGCATGGTTGGCAAAGCCGAGCAGGCGCGCACGCTGTTGGCGCAGCGCCAATATCCGCGTGATGCTGGCCTCTGTATTATTGGCGTTGGCGTTGTCACCTCGGCTGGTAAAGGCGCGCCAGACCCGTTCGCGCAGCGCCCGGTTGTGCGCAAATTGCAGCACCGGCTGCACCGAAGAACGCGTGTTTTTGATCGCCCATTGCCCGGCATGCCCCTGCGCGGTTGCAGCGGCGGCGAGGCTGCCGACAAAAGCGGGGTCTAGTCCGGCAAGCTCATCGGCATTGGTGACGAAAATATAAGTGGATTCGTCGGCCAGCAATTTATTGCTGAATTCCGAAAACAGCCCGGCCAGTTCGGTGTTGATCCGTGTCAGTTCGGCCTTACCCGCGGGGTCGAGGTTGGCACCGTTGCGGACATAATCTTCAAAGGCGCGTTCAACGATGCGCAGTTGCTGGGCATTGAGGCCCGCGCGCTGCCGCCCATCATACACCGCCTTATAGCGTTGGAATAAACGGTCATCGAGGCGGATTTCATCGAAAAATGCCGACAGACGGGGTTCCAATTCTGCTTCGATTTCCTGTACGCGCGGGTTCGACAGATTGGACGTTTGCACCCCCCAATAGGCATAGAGGCGGCGCAGCTTGGCACCCGCGTTCATCAACGCCAAATGCGTATTCTCAAAGGTGGCAGGGGTGGGGTTGTCGCGCACCGCATATGCCTCGCGCCGATAATCGGCCATCGCTTCGTCAAAAGCGGCGGGGAAATCCTCCACCCGCATCTGGTCCCACGCGGGCACGCCGCCAAAGGGGCCGGTCCATTCGGCGGTAAGCGGGTTCGCATGCGCATTGGCGCTGGCGGGTTCGCTGCTGCTGGAAACATCGCCATCAGCGACGGCCGGAACGCATGCAGCAAGGGCCAGTGATGCGGTGGTGGTGAGCAGAAACTTGGCGGAACGGCGCATGGCCCGATACTCCCGATGTGGTGCAATTGCCCCTCTTCCTAAGGCGGCTGTCCCATCATGCAAGTGCAAACTGCCTTATGCCACTAGCACAGCGACGCGGATGGAACGCCAAAGCATTGCAAGCGGCTTCACTATCGGCCACAAATGTCGTCACATCAAAATTGGGAGCCAAGCAGATGGATCGGCGGCATTTTCTGAAAAGCAGCAGTATGGGGTTGGGCACATTAGCTGGTGCGGCGGTTCTGCCGCAAGCGGCCCGCGCGGCGATACTGCAAAGCGAGGGTGGTGATGCCGCACTCAATGCCAGTTTTGAGGCCTTTTTTGCCGATGATGTTGCAAACTCGCCCGAACTTGCCACCTCGCTCGGTTTCGACAAAGGGGTGCTATCCGCGCTCAAATCCGAACTTACCCCGCGCACCACGGCGGAGCAGGCGCGCGATGCGGCGCGCAGCGAACAACGGCTGGGCGCATTGCGGCAGGTCGATCGCGCGACGCTCAGCACCAACGCGCAAACCAATTTGGACGTCATCACCTATCAATTGGAAACGCGACTTGAACCGTTTCAGCATTTTGGCCGCGATTCCGCGCAAACCCCCTATCGCATCTTTCAACAGGGCGGCGCCTATTTCCGGGTGCCCGATTTCCTCAACACCGCGCACACCATTGCCAATGGTGATGACTGCGAAGCCTATTTGTCGCGGCTCGACCAATTTGGATCGCGCCTGGATGAGGAAACGGCCCAATTGCCCGATGATGCTGCAAAGGGGTTTTTGCCCCCCAATTGGTCGCTCGACCTGACATTGGGGCAGATGCGCCGTTTGCGTGCTGCCGCGCCCGATGCATCGAACATGGCCAATTCTGTCGCAACGCGCGCTGCGGCAACGCGGATCGCGGGGGATTGGCGCGGACGTGCGGCGCACATTATCGCCAACAAAGTCTATCCCGCGCTCGACCGGCAGATCGCGATGCTGGAGCG
>CAUJJQ010000137.1 GCA_963205285.1 Pseudomonadota bacterium
AAGGCGGCTTCGATTTCGGGGGTCAATTCGGGAAAGCCCGCCACCGTCCCGAAACTGCGCGTGCGCGCATAGGTTAGGCTGAGCGATAAGTCGGTTTCGCTGATCGGCCGCCAGCTTGCCTGCGCGCGGAAATCGCGGTTGGATTCGGCGCTCAGCCCCGGATTGCCACCGGTTACCACATCGGCGAGCACGGTTTCATTGCGGCTATAATCGAAAATCGGCACCAATGGGGTGACCAAAGTCGGGTTGCCCAATTGCGCCACGCTGGGCGCATTTTCCAAATTGGTCCAGGTGGCGATAAGGTTGAGCCGTTCGACGGGCGACCAGTTCACCCCCCAGGTCATGCCGTTCAGCACACCAAAATCGCTGACATCGCGGCGCGCTATCCGGGCATTGACCGACAAATTGCCAATCGCGCTTAACCCGCCACCGTTGCGATCGGTTATCGGCACGTCGATATTGGCGCTGCCCGACCAGATGGAGCGCGACAAATCGCTCGTCGAGCCGATGCCGCCGCGTTGGAAACGCGCGTCGAGCGAATAATAATCGTAATTCCCTTCGGTCGTCAGGCGCACACGACCGGCCGGCAGATCAAACAGCGGCCCAGTCAAAACCAGTGCGCCATTGCCCGTCCAAGTCTCGCTCGACGATATATCGGGGCTGAGCGTGCTGGCGATGCTCGACAGGTCGGCGGCAAAGGGGTTCGCGCCCGCATTTATCGCCGCTTGCAGCGCCGCCACATCCAAGCCGCGATCGGTCATCGTATCGCTGGTCGCATAATCGGCGCTGCCGGTCAGCGTCCAGCGCCAGCGGCCCAAACGCCCGTCGCTGCTGAACCCGCCGTGGAGGCTGCTGGCATCATTGCGGCTGACCAAGGAGTCGGCAAAGGCGCGCGATAACAGCACCGGCCCGGCAAAGGGCGATGCAGGGTTGCCGACGGGCACGGTGACGCCAGTGACGGGCAGGCCGTTCAACCGTTCACTCGACGTTTCGCCGTACCGCAGATTGACTGAAAGGCCGATGGTCTGGCTGATCGGGGTCGCAAAACTGCCGTCCAATGACCAATTGCCGGTTTCCCCGCTCAGCGAACGGAAACGTCCCCGGTCAAGCGGGACGATTGCATTGCCCGCCGCGTTGGCAAAGTCGACAAGGCTGGTGCCGGTGACGGGCAGCGCGATGCCGGTAAGCGGGCGGCCCGCCGCCGCGCTCAACGCCGGGTCAATTTCGCCGCCCAGGGGTGCGGTGATGACGCCATTGGCGGTCAGCGGTTGGCTGGTGGCGGGTTGGATGATGTGGCGTTCCGCCTCGGTCAGCGGGCTGGCCTGATCGCGCGACAGGGTGATGTTCAGCCGCCCGCGCCCGGTCAGCCGCAAATAACCCAGCGATTCATCATGGCTCCAGCGGCCACCATCGGTCGCTATCCCGGCCTCTGCTTCGCCGGTGAAGGCGACAAAGCCGTCCTTTAGCAAGATGTTCATCACCCGCTGATCGGCGGGATAGCCATAATCCAGCGCGACGGATTCGGGGAAAATTTCGACCCGTTCAATCGCTTCGGTTGGCAGGTTGCGAATTTCGCCAAAGCCCGAAATGCGCCGCCCTTCGACCAATATCACCGGAAAGCCCGCGCCGCGCCCACCGCCCGCGCGCGTTTGCGCCGACAGCGATGTGACGAGTTCGGCCAGGCTCGACGCGCCATAGCTGGCGATGGCATCGGCATCGAGCACCTGATCGGCGGGCACTTCGGAAATAACCGCACCGCGTGAAGATGCGGCGGTGACGACAATGTCGCCGTTCTGCCCGTCATCGGTCTGCGCTTGACCATCGTCCGCCACATCGGCGGCATTGCCGGGCTGTGCGGCTTCATCGCTGTGCGGCGGCGCGCTTTGCGCAAAGCCAGCCGTCGGCGCGCCAAGTGCCAGCAGCGCGGCAAGCGTGACAGGGGTGGCGCCACTGGCACGAAATGGGGCGGGGAGGGGTAACAAGGATATTTCCTGATTATCTACAATTATGGTCGGAGCCTCTGATGCCCTATTGTCGCAAGAATGTGAACATGCGGTGAGCCGGGGTAGTATCATCAGGTGAACAATAGATATTCACCGCAAATTCAGGTGCCAAACGACAAGCCCGACCGGCGTGGCCGGGGGGCGATATTGGAACGCGAACATGCTGCACGATGAAATCTGGCTAATTGCCGGAACGCTGGCGATTTTCCTCATATCAGCGGCGGTCACGGCATTGTCATCGCTGCGCAATTTCCATTGGCGCTGGCTGCTGTTGGCGGCGCTCCTGTTCATCATCAACGATGCGATGTTGACCAACGGCCTGTACCAACTGCCCTATATTTTGCCCAAAGGTGAAATGAACTGGCAGGGCAAGATACTGGCGTTGGTTGTCAGTCTGGCCATTGCCGCGCACCCTGCGATTGGCTGGCGCAATATCGGACTGCGCCTGAAACAGGCGGATGGCAGCATGAAGGCGTTGGTCATCCCAATGCTGTTATATGTCGCCTATGTGTGCACATTGGCCTATATTTTCCCCAACAGCCCCCCCAGTGGGGAGGATATTGCCTTTCAGGCGACGCTGCCGGGCATCGAAGAAAGCGTATTTTTCCTTGGCCTGCTGCTCTTTGTTCTCGACCGCGCATTTACGGGGCGCTGGCGGTTTCTGGGGGTGGATTGGGGCTGGTCGATACTGCTCGGTTCGATATTGTTCGGACTTGTTCATGCGTTGAGTTTCAGCGACGGGGGCTTTCATTTTGACCCGCTTAATTTTGCGCTGACCAGCCTGCCATCGGTGCTGGTATATGGTATTTACAAACGCACCGGCAGCCTGCTCATTCCCATTGCGTTGCATAATGCGGGTAACCTCATCAACCTGTTTTTTTGATACGAAGGGGGTGGCGCCCTGCGCGCATAGCCCCGCTAGGATAGTATCAAGCGAAATTGCACTGGCATCGCGCGGCGATTTGGGTTTAGCGCCGCTTTGGCGTAAGGGGCGCCGGTGATTTTTTGAAAGGATGATGTGGTGGCGGCGAATTGGACGCCTGATAGCTGGACTTTGGCCGAGGCGCGGCAGTTGCCGCATTGGCCCGACACAGCCGCGCTCGACAAAGTGACGGGCGAATTGGGCAGCTATCCCCCGCTGGTTTTTGCGGGCGAAGCGCGCAATTTGACGGCGGATCTGGCCAAGGTTGCGGCGGGGCAGGGTTTCCTGTTGCAGGGCGGCGATTGCGCGGAAAGCTTTGCCGAATTTCACCCCAATAACATCCGCGATACTTTCCGCGTCCTCCTCCAAATGGCGGTGGTGCTGACCTTTGCCGGCAAAATGCCGGTGGTAAAGGTCGGGCGGATGGCGGGGCAATTTGCCAAGCCGCGTTCGACCGACAATGAAACCATCGATGGCGTCGAACTGCCCAGTTACCGCGGTGACATCATCAACGACATCGCCTTTACCCCCGAAGGGCGCGTGCCCGACCCGCAGCGGATGGTGCGCGCATATTCGCAAAGCGCCGCGACGCTGAACCTGCTGCGCGCCTTTGCGCAGGGGGGCTATGCAAATCTGGCGCAGGTCAATGCCTGGACGCATGATTTCATGGGCCGGTCGCCGTGGACCGCGCAGTATAAGGATGTCGCCAACCGGATTAGTGAGGCGCTCGACTTCATGGCCGCGTGCGGGATTGATGCCGACAGCGTGCCGCAGATTAAAACTGCGAGCTTTTACACCAGTCATGAGGCGCTGCTGCTCCCCTATGAACAGGCATTGACGCGGCAGGATTCGCTGACCGGCCAATGGTATGACACCAGCGCGCATATGTTGTGGATTGGCGACCGGACACGCTTTGCCGGCAGTGCGCATGTCGAATTTCTGCGCGGGGTGGGCAACCCCATCGGCATGAAAGTTGGCCCCAGCCTCGACGCGGATAATCTGCTCGGCCTGCTCGACACGTTAAACCCGTCGCGGGAGGCTGGACGGATCACGCTCATCACCCGTTATGGCCATGACAAGATAGAGGCAGGGCTG
>CAUJJQ010000138.1 GCA_963205285.1 Pseudomonadota bacterium
ACAAATTGCTGGCCGAGCAAGCGCATCGCGGCATAGGCCGCCTGGCGGATAACCGGCTCACCCGACCGGCGGATCATCCGGCGCAAAATCGTCGTCGGGTTGGCGTTGGATCCGATTTGGTCAAGCAGCAATGTCGCTGAACCCAGCGACAGCCCCCACGCCGACATATCAACCAACATGCTGCCGGACTTTTCCCCCTCCGTCCAATGGCGGCCGGCAATCTTGTCACGGATCAGCGCGTTGGCGGTTTCCGAATCGGGGACGCGCAGCAATGCCTCTGCCAGACACATCAGCACCACCCCTTCCTCTGTCGAAAGGCGGTAGCGGTTCATCAATTGCGATACCAACGTATCGCCTTCGCCCGCACGGCGCGCCTCCACAATGATGCGGCGGCCAAGCGCCTTGGCGGCGGCAATATCCGGCCCGGCGGCGGCCAGCGCGGCGAGGTTGGCGACGGTAAGGGCGGGTTCGCCACAAGCGTGCAAAGCGCGGATGGCGTCTTTCTGGGGAGTGCTCATGGCCCGCCCCCCTAGCGCGTCCCATCGACGCTGCAAAGGCGCGAATGGACGCTGCGGCAAGCTAAGTTTTAGAAGCGGATTTTATGTCACAGATGATGGCATTATTGCGGCGAACCGCACCCGGATTTGGGCAATGCATAGGTGACCAACGCCTGGCCAACTAGTTCATCATCGAGCGCACTATATATCCGCACATCGACAATTGCCTGTCGCCGCCCCAATTTGATGAAACTCGCCCGCGCAATGACCGGGGCATAGGGGCAGGGGCGCAAAAAATGCTGCGACAGGCTCGACGTCACCGCCATCGGCTGTTCCCCAATATGCCCCAAAATCACCACATAGGCCGCCGTATCGGCGAGGGTCATCAGCGTCGGCCCCGAAACGATGCCGCCGGGGCGCAAATGTCCCTCGTTCGGCGTCAGCGTTAACTGTGCTGCGCCCAGCGTCAGCGTATCGACATGCGGCATCCCCTCTGTCCCACGTTCGGGGAAAAGGCTGCGCAAAAATTGGTTGAGCGCCGCGGCATCGAGCTTTATTTCCACAAATTCTCCCAAATTTCCGCGCCCTACAGCATACCATGGCAGAGCCGCACCGATGACGCTATATGCCACCATCAAAAACATGCTGGAAAAACATCGTGCCACATTGTAATGCGTGTTATTGGTGTAATACAGTTTGACGATGCGTGACGACCCCTTTGACCTGCCCGATGGCTATGGCGGCATTGACCGGGCCCTGCCGCGCGCGCGTGAGACAGCGCCCGAAACCTCAGCGCGTAAAACTATCGCCGATTTGGAGGCCGAATTGCGCGCGGACAAAGCGCCGCGTGATACGTCGCGCACAGTAAGGGCTGCGCGCGGGGGCGATGCGCCGGGTGCACCAGAACGGCCCCAGCCGCCGATTTTTGCAGCTTTCGATTCGCTAAAGTCCAGCATTGGCACCAAATGGAACGGCAACCCCGCCTTGCGCCGCTGGTCGGATCGTCTGGCCGAAAAGCTGCATATCCGCCCGCCCGCGCAATCAACCGGCACCGATATATCGACCGCCGGCGGCCCACCTGTGCCGCCGCCCCTGTCGCCATGGCGGCGGCGCTGGAAATGGGCAAAGCGCGGTATCATCGCCTTTTTCGCGCTGTTGACGGTCACCATCGGCTGGCTGGCGTGGACGGCACCCCTGTCCAAAAGCCTCGAACCCATCGCGCCGCCGCAATTGACGCTGGTGAGTGCGGAGGGGCGGCCGATTGCGCGCAACGGCGCGATTGTCGAAGAACCGGTCGATGTCACCAAATTGCCGCCGCATGTCATAGAGGCGTTTTTGGCGACCGAGGATCGGCGTTTTTATTCGCATTGGGGCGTTGACCCGCGCGGGATTGCGCGCGCGATGTGGAGTAATTTGACCAGCGGCACGCGCCAGGGCGGCAGCACCATCACCCAGCAACTCGCCAAATTCACCTTCCTCAGTTCGAACCAGACTTATGGCCGCAAAGCGCAGGAAGCGCTGATCGCGGTGTGGATGGAGGCGTGGCTTAGCAAGGACGAGATTTTGTCGCGTTACCTGTCCAACGCCTATTTCGGTGACAATGTCTACGGGTTGCGCGCGGCATCGCTCCATTATTTCTATCGCCAGCCCGAACGGCTGACACTCTCGCAAGCCAGCATGCTGGCGGGCATGGTCAAAGCGCCATCGCGCCTTGCACCCACACGCAACCTTGCCGCCGCGCGCGCACGCCAGCGCGTTGTCATCGCCGCGATGGTCGATGCGGGGTATCTGACGCGGGCAGAGGCTGCACGCGTACCGCCCGCAACCATTGACCACCGCGCGCAGGGGCAATTGCCGACCGGCACCTATTTCGCCGACTGGGCGATGGGTGAAGCGCGGGCCAGCGTCGAACATGGCTATGACGAGACACGGGTAACGACGACGCTCAATGCACGGTTGCAGGATATTGCCCGCCGCGTCACCGCCGCCGCGCGCCCGCGCCATGCCCAGATTGCGCTGGTGGCGATGCACCCCAATGGCGAAGTGGTGGCGATGGTCGGCGGGCGCGATTATGGCCAATCCCCCTTTAACCGCGCTGTGCAGGCGCGCCGCCAGCCCGGCTCTGCCTTTAAGATTGCGGTTTACCTCGCCGCGCTGCGCGCCGGCATGACCCCCGAAACGATGGTCGATGACAGTCCGATAACCGACGGCGCCTATCGCCCGGCCAACTATGGCGGCCATTATCGCGGACAAATAAGCTTGAAAGATGCCTTTGCCCATTCCAGCAATGTCGTCGCGGTGCGCCTCTACAATCAATTGGGCGGGCGCGCGGTGCGTGATGCCGCACGGGATTTGGGGATAACCAGTCCGATTGCCGAAAACGCCAGCGCCGCGCTCGGCACATCAGACGTCAGCCTGATCGAACTGACCGCCGCTTATGCAATGATTGCAGGCAATATGGGACCGGTCGAACCGCATGCCCTGCGCCGCGCCGAACCCAATTTTGTCGAAAGCCTGTTCGATGGTCGATCTGCCCTGCCCAGTGCGCAACGTGATGCGATGCTCGAAATGATGCGCGCGGTCATCAACCAGGGGACGGGGCGCGCGGCGCGATTGTCCATCCCCGCATATGGCAAGACCGGCACAACGCAGGACAGCCGCGATGCCCTGTTCGTGGGCTTTGCAGGTGATCTTGTGGTCGGTGTCTGGATTGGCGAAGATGACAATCAACCGCTGCCCGGCGTCACCGGCGGCGGCGAACCCGCGCGTGTGTGGCGCGCCTTTATGGCAGAGGCGATTCGCGGCAGCGCGCCGCGTCGTGAAACCCCCGCGCCCCCGCCGCCCGCGCCCGACAATGACGCGATTTTTGACGATGCGCCAATCCGCATCGAAGAACCGCGCGTTGAAATTGACGGCGAAAATGGCGTGTCGCTCAACGGACGGGTTGGGCCGCTCGATGTCCGGATTGATTCGAACGGTATCGACGTGCAGCCGAATGCACGGGCCAATGCCCAGACCAATGAACGCGCGCAAAATGGCGGGCCAACCAAAGAATAGCTATCGGGGTTGAAGGCGATATAGCTTGCCATCCCCCTGATTGCCCCCATCGGCGAGCAGGTAAAGGCTGCCTGCCGACCCCGCGACCACCGCGCGGACACGAAACCCCATGTCCCAACGGTCGGCCTGTCGCGCACCAGTGCCATCAAAGGTGACACGCACCAGCGCGGTGCCGCCCAGTGCCGGGATGAACGCGCTGCCGCGCCACGCCGGAAAAGCACCGCCGCCATAAAAAATGAGGCCAGCGGGCGAAATGCTGGGGTTCCACCACAATGCGGGCGGGGCAAAACCATCGCCTGCCGCATGGTCGGGAATGTCGCGCCCGTCATAATGGTCGCCGTTGGATACGCGCGGATAACCATAATTTGCGCCGCGCGTGATGCGGTTCAGTTCATCGCCCCCTGCCGGGCCCATTTCAATTTCCCACAATTGCCCCGCACCATCAAAGGCAAGCCCCAATGGGTTGCGATGCCCACATGTCCAGATTTGCGCGCGCACGCCGCCTGCACTGGCAAAGGGATTATCGGCAGGGATGGATCCATCATCATTCAGCCGGACAATCTTGCCCAAATTGCTGTCCATATCCTGCGCCGGGTCGAATTTCTGCCGTTCGCCGGAGGAGATATAAAGCTTGCCATCGCCGCCAAAGGCGATGCGGTGACCGAAATGGCCGTTGCCCGAAACAAAGGCGCTTTGCCGCCAGATTTCGCTAAGCCCCTCCAGCCGCGCACCATCGTCGGACAGGCGCGCGCGGCCAACCACTGCGCCCTTGCCGCCCGGCCCCTGTGCCACCCAGCTGATATACACCATGCGATTATGCGCAAAATCGGGGTGGAGCGCGACATCGCCAAAGCCGCCCTGTCCGGCATAGGTGACGCTGGGCGTCCCCGAAACCGGCTGCGCAGCGCCGCCTTCGCGCCAATGCAGCAAACGCCCATCCTGTTCGGTGATCAGTGCGCTGCCGTCGGGCAGAAAGGCCATGGCCCATGGATCATCCAGATCGGCGATTGCGTTCAGCGTAAAGGGCGCGTTCGCCAGAGGCGCGGGTTCGACCGTTCCGGCATTGCCCGCACCACCAGATACGGCTGATGCGCCGCCGATGCTGACGCTGCATGCACCGAGCAGCAGGGCCGCCGCCCCGGCACGAAATATCGACTTGTGCATAAAGCTGCTCCCCGCTTGCCTATCGCCCCCGACGCGCCTATAGAGCCGTTGCTTCCTGACATCGCAAGAGGTTTGGCAGCGTCGGGACGGCTCCGTCCCGGCGGCCGTAACGCTTTGCCTGTTTCACAGCACATGCGTAACGGTCGTTTTCGACCAAGTTGTAGGATTTTCGATGGGCGATGTGCCCGCCATTGCCGCGCCGATGTTGGCGCTTATCACGGCTGAGGCTGAACGGCTCGGCTTTGCGATGGTGCGCGTGCGCTGGTTTGCTGGCGAAGAACCGACGCTGCAAATCATGGCCGAACGCCCCGAAACCGGCCAATTGACCATCGATGATTGTTCGGCATTGAGCCATGCCATTTCCGACCATTTCGACGCGATGGAAGCGGCGGGTAACGACCCATTTGACATTGCCTATCGGCTCGAAGTTTCCTCCCCCGGCATCGACCGCCCGCTGACCCGCGCGGGTGATTTTGCCCAATGGGCGGGGCATGAAGCAAAAATCACCTTGGCCGAAGGGGCCGGTGATGCATCGGGCGCGCTGCGCAAGAATCTGATTGGTCGGATCACCGCCAGCGATGGCGAATATGTTGATTTTGCCGAACGCAAGGGCGGCGCAATGCGCTTTGCCTTTGCCGACGTTGCCGACGCCAAATTGCTTTTAACCGACGCGCTGATCGCCGCCAGCCGTCCAATTGACACCAGCGGCGCCGATGAATTTGAAACCGACGCTATTTCGCAAGAGGATTGATATCATGGCCAACGCCATTTCCGCCAACCGTGCAGAACTGCTCGCCATCGCCAATTCGGTGGCCACCGAAAAATTGATCGACAAGGCAATCGTCATCGAAGCGATTGAAGAAGCGATCCAACGGGCCGCCCGCGCGCGCTTTGGTCAGGAAAATGACATTCGCGCAAAACTTGACCCGATGACCGGCGATTTGCGTCTGTGGCGCGTTGTCGAAGTGGTCGAACAGGTCGATGATTATTTCAAACAGGTTGATTTGGAACGCGGCACCAGCCTGCAAGCGGGCGCTGCAATCGGTGATTTCATTGTCGACCCGCTACCCGCCATCGATTTGGGGCGCATCGACGCGCAATCGGCCAAGCAGGTGATTTTCCAGCGCGTGCGCGAAGCCGATCGTGAACGCCAATATGGCGAGTATAAAGACCGCACCAACGAAGTGATTACCGGCGTCGTCAAATCAGTCGAATTTGGCCACATCATCGTCAACCTTGGCCGGGCAGAGGGGGTCATCCGGCGCGACCAGCAAATCCCGCGCGAAATGGTGCGCATGGGTGACCGCATCCGCGCGATCATCACCAAAGTCGTGCGCGAAACGCGCGGGCCGCAGATTTTCCTGTCGCGCGCGCACCCCGATTTCATGAAAAAGCTTTTCGCGCAGGAAGTGCCCGAAATCTACGATGGCATCATCGAAATTAAGGCCGCGGCGCGCGACCCGGGCAGCCGCGCCAAAATCGGCGTCATCAGCTATGATGGCAGCATCGACCCGGTTGGCGCATGCGTCGGCATGAAGGGCAGCCGCGTGCAAGCGGTGGTGCAGGAATTGCAGGGCGAAAAAATCGACATCATCCCGTGGAGCGAGGATACGGCAACCTTTGTCGTCAACGCGCTGCAACCCGCAACGGTCAGCCGCGTCGTGCTCGACGAAGATGAAGGGCGGATCGAGGTTGTCGTTCCCGACGATCAATTGAGCCTAGCCATCGGGCGGCGCGGGCAGAATGTCCGGCTCGCCAGCCAATTGACCGGCCGCGCCATCGACATCATGACCGAAGCCGATTCGAGCGAAAAGCGGCAGCGCGAATTCATCGAACGTTCGACCATGTTCCAAGAGGAATTGGACGTCGATGAAACGCTGGCGCAATTGCTGGTGGCAGAGGGCTTCACCGAACTCGAAGAAGTCGCCTTTGTCGGGCCAGAGGAATTGGCCGCTATTGAAGGTTTCGACGAAGAATTGGCGCAGGAATTGCAAAGCCGTGCGCAAGAAGCGCTCGAAAAGCGCGAAGCCGCTGCGCGCGAACTGCGCCGTTCGCTGGGCGTAGAGGACGCGCTGGCCGAAATGCCGCACCTTTCCGAAGCGATGCTGGTAACGCTGGGCAAGGCCAAAATCCGCACGCTCGACGACCTCGCCGACCTTGCGACCGACGAACTTATCGCCAAAAAGCGCAGCGAACCCCGGCGCGGCGGACGCGAACGGCCCGAGGATAAGGGCGGTGTGCTCGGCGAATATGGCCTGACCGAAGAACAGGGCAATGAAATCATCATGGCGGCGCGCGCACATTGGTTCGCCGACGAGGATGTTATAGAGGAGGCCGCCGATGCGGACTCCACCCCATGAGCAAGGGTTAAACCCGGCAGCATCGGACAGTGCCGAACGGCGCTGCATCCTAACCCGCGACGCTGGCGCGCGGGGCACGCTCCTGCGCCTTGCCATCGCGCCCGACGGGGAAGTGGTGCCCGACGTTCTGGCGCGCGCGCCGGGGCGCGGCGCATGGGTTGGCGTTGACAAGCCGACACTCACCACCGCCGTTGCCAAGGGCAAGCTGAAAGCCGCCTTGGCGCGCGCGTTCAAGGGGGCGGCGCTGCGCATCCCAGCCGATCTGCCTGACCGGGTGGAGGCGGCGTTTGCGCGCACCTTATTGGCGCAATTGGGGCTGGCGACGCGTGCGGGCGCGTGCATCAACGGTGCAGAACGGGTCGACGTGGCCGCGCGCAGCGGACAGGTCGCGCTGCTCGCCCATGCCAGCGATGCGGCGGAGGATGGCCGGCGCAAGCGCGATGCCAGTTGGCGCATCGGCATGGACGAAGAAGGCAGCGGGCGCATGGGCATCATCCTGCCCTTTGACCGTATCGCGCTGGCCAGTGCGCTGGGCCGCGACAATGTCGTCCATCTGGCGATAATTGATAAAATTTGGGGCGCGCGCATTTTGGACCTGCTTGGGCGCTGGCAAGATTTTGGCATATCGGCTACAGGCCGCGCGGGGAACGCCGATGCGTCGGCCCCTGAGCGCCTGTCCGCCCGACAAGATAATGACGCGGACACTGCCGCTGCTGAACTGAAGGAATGATTTTTCGATGAGTGATAATGACGCCGACAAGCCGACGCTGACGCGCAAGCCCCTGGGGCTAAAGCGGACGGTAGAGGCTGGGCAGGTTCAGCAGCAGTTTAGCCACGGCCGCAAAAACACCGTGGTGGTGGAGGTTAAGCGCCGCCGCATCCTCGGCAAACCGGGCGAAGAAGCGGTTGCAGAGGCCCCCGCCGCTGTGGTCGAAGCGGCCCCGCCGCCCAAGCCCGTCGCCCCGCCCAAGCCCGCGCGCCCCGCCGCTGCCGCCGAAACAGCGCAGGAACGCCAGACGCGCCTGCTGCGCGAGGCGGAGGAAATGCGGATGACCGCGCTCGAAGAAGCGCGCCGCCGTGAAGAGGGTGCACGCGTCGCCGCCAATGAGGATGAGCGTCGCCGTGCCGCTGAAGCCGCCGAAGCCCGCGCTGCGGAGGCGGCTACGGCTACGGCTGCCGCTGCCAGCGAAGCACCGGCCGCTGCCGCACCCGGTGCGGACGATAGCGCCGATGCCGGTGCAGATAGCGGTGATGACGCCGCCGCGCCCGATACCACGCGTGATGCAGGCGAAGCATTCCCACCGCCGCGTCGTTTTACGCCGGTTGAAGCGCCCAAGCGCCCCGAGCCCAAGGCTGCACCACGCGAAAAGCGCGTCGAAAACCGCCGCCAATCGGGTAAATTGACCGTCACCCGCGCACTGGGTGATGATGAGGGCGCGCGCGCGCGCAGCCTGGCCGCGCTGAAACGCGCACGCGAAAAGGAACATCGTCGGCAATCGGGCGGTTCGTCCGCCCCGCGTGAAAAACAAGTGCGCGACGTTGTCGTGCCCGATTTCATCACCTTGCAGGAATTGGCCAACCGCATGGCCGAAAAGGGCAGCGATCTGGTCAAGACCCTGTTCAAAATGGGGGTCGCGGTCACCATCAACGACACATTGGATCAGGATACCGCCGAATTATTGGTCACGGAATTTGGCCATAATCTGACCCGCGTCAGCGCCGCCGATATCGACATTGACAGCGATGCCGACGTCGATGGCGACGACACTTTGGCGGTGCGCGCACCGGTCGTGACCATCATGGGTCACGTCGATCACGGCAAAACCAGCCTGCTCGACGCGCTGCGCGGCACCCACGTCGCATCGGGCGAAGCGGGCGGTATTACCCAGCACATCGGCGCCTATCAGGTGACGACAAAGGGTGGGCACCTCATCAGCTTTCTCGACACGCCGGGCCACGCGGCCTTTACCGAAATGCGCGCGCGCGGGGCCAATATCACCGACATCGTCATCCTCGTGGTTGCTGCCGATGACGGGTTGATGCCCCAGACGATTGAGGCGATCAACCATACCAAGGCAGCGGGCGTGCCGATGATTGTCGCAATTAACAAATGCGACAAACCCGAAGCCAATCCGCAAAAAATCCGCGAACGTTTGCTCGAACATGAAATCGTCGTCGAACAAATGGGCGGCGATGTGCAGGATGTCGAAGTTTCGGCGCTAAAAGGCACCGGGCTTGACGATCTGATCGAAAAATTGGCGCTGCAGGCCGAAATCATGGAATTGCGCGCCAACCCCAACCGCGCGGCGGAGGGCACGGTGGTGGAGGCAAAGCTCGACAAGGGGCGTGGCCCGGTTGCCACCATCCTTGTCCGGCGCGGGACATTGAACGTCGGCGATATTTTCGTCGTCGGGGCCGAATCTGGCCGCGTTCGCGCCATGCACGACAGCCAGAGCAAGCCGCTAAAATCCGCTGGCCCGTCGGTGCCGGTCGAAGTGCTGGGGTTGGGCGGCGTGCCGCAAGCGGGTGATACGCTGACGGTTGTCGACAGCGAAGCGCGTGCGCGTGAAGTTGCCGCCTATCGCGCCGAACAGGCGATGTTGAAACGCACGACCAGTGCGCCGACCAACATCGACAATCTATTCTCCGCACTCGCCGCCAAGGCGAATGTCATCGAATATCCGCTGTTGGTAAAGGGCGATGTCCAAGGGTCGGTCGAAGCGATTTTGACCGCGCTCCACAAATTGTCGAATGACGAGATAAAGGTGCGCATCCTCCATTCAGGCGTCGGCGCGATTACCGAAAGCGATGTGACGCTGGCGTCGGCAACCGGGGCACCGATCATCGGCTTTAACGTCCGTCCCAATGCCAAGGCGCGCGAAATTGCCAACCAGCGCAAAACGCGGATGAAATATTTCGACGTCATCTACCATTTGACCGAAGATATTGCGCGGGAAATGGCGGGCGAACTTGGCCCCGAAATCATCGAAACCGTCGTCGGCCGCGCCGAAGTGCGCGAAGTTTTCCCCGCCGGAAAACGCGACAAGGCGGCAGGTCTGCTCGTGCTCGAAGGGACTATTCGAAAAGGGCTGCACGCACGGCTTACCCGCGAAGATGTTATCGTTTCCAAAACGACGATATCCTCGCTCCGCCGGTTCAAGGACGATGTTGCCGAAGTGCGCGCCGGTCTGGAATGCGGGGTGCTGCTCGCCGATACCAACGACATCAAAGCGGGTGACAACCTCGAAGTATTTGAGGTGGAGGAACGTGCAAGGACGCTCTGACGACGCTGGGCCATCGGTACGCGTGCTGCGCGTTGGCGAACAAATGCGCCATGTGCTCGCCGAACTGCTCCAGCGCGGGGAGGTGCATGATGATGTGCTCACCCGCCATGTCATTTCGGTGACAGAAGTGCGCATGTCGCCCGACCTGCGCCATGCCACCGTCTTTATCAAAAGCCTGCTCGGCAAGGATGAAGCGGCGGTGCTGCTGGCTTTGCGCCAAAACAGCGCCTTTTTGCAGCGCGAAGTCGCGCGTCGGGTGCGGATGAAATATGCCGCAAAACTCAAATTTCTGCCCGACCAAAGCTTTGATACGGCGGGCCATATCGACACACTGCTGCGCAACCCGCATGTCGCGCAGGATCTGGGTGGGGGCAATGATGGGGCAAAAGATGGAGCCGCTTCCTGATGGCCAAGCTCTATTTCTATTATGCCAGCATGAATGCGGGCAAATCGACCACGCTGCTGCAAGCCGACTTCAATTACCGCGAACGCGGCATGGCGACGATGTTGTGGACCGCCGCGCTGGATGACCGATATGATGTGGGTGCAATCACCAGCCGCATTGGCCTCAGCGCAAGTGCGCATAAATTCTCCCCCGATAGCGATGTGGAGGCAGAGGTGCTGGCCGCCCATGCGAGGCAGAAAATTGCCTGTGTCCTGATCGATGAAGCGCAATTTCTGTCGCTAGGTCAGGTGCTTGGCTTAGCCCGGCTCGCCGATGAAGCCGATATTCCGGTGGTCTGCTATGGACTGCGCACCGATTTTGCGGCCAATCTTTTTCCCGGCTCGGCAGCGCTGCTGGGGCTTGCTGACGCACTCGTCGAATTAAAGGGCGTGTGCGAATGTGGCCGCAAGGCGACGATGAATTTGCGCGTCGATGGGGCTGGCCACGCGGTGCTCGACGGGGCGCAAACCGAAATCGGCGGCAATGACCGTTATGTGGCGCTCTGCCGGAAACATTTCATGGCCGCGCGGCGCGATGCTGCGGCCCGATGACGGGCGGTCAAATCGATAAAAGGGCGCTGCTCGCGCCCATTGCCGACGGAGACCTGCTGCTCGAACAAATGGCAGAGCCGCACCGGGTGGGGCTGCGCGCCGCCTGCGCTGCTGACCACGACATTTGGGCTATTTACCCGACCAATTGGCGCGACAATTTCGATGCCTGTTTTGACGGCGTGCTGAACAATGCCGGGCGGTGCCCCTTTACCATCCACCTCAACGGCGAAGTGGTCGGCATGTCCGGTTTCCTCAATTTCGCGCTCGACAAACAGGGGCTGGAAATCGGCAATAGCTACATCCGCCCCGATTTGCGCGGCAGCGGGCTGAATGGCCGCGTCAAGCATCTGCTGCTCACCCGTGCCTTTGGCTGCGGTATCCGCCGGGTCGAATTCCGTATCGATGAACGCAACGCACGCAGTCAGGCCGCCGTTGTCAAATTGGGCGCGGTGAAAGAAGGGGTGCTGCGCGCGGAACGTATTTTGTGGAACGGATTTGTCCGCGACACCGGTGTCTTTTCGATTTTGGCCGACGAATGGGCAGCAAAGACAGCTACAAAGACTGGGGCTTAAATCTATGAGCGCGATGGACAATATCACCAGCTATCTGATTTATGCCGCCGCCATTTTCGGCCCGATGATCATCGCCATCACATTCCATGAAGTGGCGCATGGCCGCGTTGCGTTGATGCTGGGCGATCCGACGGCGCGTGATTTGGGTCGCCTGTCGCTCAACCCCATCCAGCATGTCGATCCTTTTGGCACCATCATCCTGCCGCTGATGCTGGCGCTGGTCGGCGCACCCATATTCGGCTGGGCCAAGCCGGTGCCGGTAGTGCGCGAACGGCTGCGTTCACCGATCATCGGCATGGCGCTGGTCGCCGCCGCTGGCCCGGCGGTCAATCTGCTGCTGGCGCTGATTTCAGCGCTGCTCTTTGTCCGCATCCAACCCGCACAGGGTGGCTTTGGTTTTTACGCGCTAATCGGCTCACTGTTGGTCAACATCTTCCTTGCCCTGTTCAACCTGTTGCCGATCCCGCCCTTTGACGGATCGCGCATCGTGCGCCCATTATTGTCGGGCAGTTGGGGCGAACGCTGGGACCGGCTCGACCGCGCGGGTTTGGCGATATTGTTGATATTTCTGGTGCTCATCCCGTGGGTTGCGCCGGCGTTTGACCCGCTGCGCTGGTTTGTCCTGCCCGCGGCCGATTGGACCGCGCAGAGCCTGCTCCAGCTCGCCACGCTCCTGACCGGGCGCTAAATCGCTTTATGCTCAGCGGTTGGCTGATCCTCGACAAACCGTGCGGCATGGGTTCGACCGACGCGGTGACTTTGGTCAAACGCCATTTGCGGCAAAATGGCTATGCCAAGACCAAGGTCGGGCATGGCGGCACGCTTGATCCGTTGGCAGAGGGTGTGCTGCCCATCGCCTTGGGGGAAGCGACCAAGCTGGCCGGACGGATGCTCGATGCCAGCAAAACCTATGATTTCACGCTGGCATTTGGCGTCGAAACCGATGGGCTGGACGCCGAAGGCACAGCCGTGGGGTGGAGCGATGTGCGCCCGACGCTGGCAGAAATTTCCGCCATTTTGCCGCGCTTTCTGGGTGAAATCGACCAAATCCCCCCCGCTTTTTCGGCGATAAAAGTGGGTGGCAAACGCGCCTATGCCCGCGCGCGCGCAGGCGAAGTGGTGGAAATGCCGTCCCGCCGCGTCACCACCCACAGCATCGACATATTGGCGCGGGATGCAGACAGCGTGACGCTCACCGCGCATGTTTCCAAAGGCACCTACATTCGCAGCCTCGCCCGCGACATCGCGCATGGCTGCGGCAGCGTTGGCCATGTCACCATGCTACGCCGCACACGCGCGGGGCCATTTGCCCTTTCTCACGCGATTTCGCTGGACAAATTGGCCGATGCCGCTATGGGCCGCACCCTTGAAGAGGTGCTTTTGCCGTTGGAGGCAGGGCTGGACGGTATCCCGGCTCTCTCTCTCTCGCCCGATGAGGCAAAGGCCATCGCCCAAGGGCGGACTCTTTTCGGGCAATCCGTGAAAGACGGGGATTATCTGGCGATGGACGGCACACGGCCGTTGGCGCTGGTGGAAATCACCGGCGGCGCATCGCGCATCATTCGCGGGTTCAACCTTTGAACCGATACCGAAGGAAAAAAAATGTCTATTTCCGCCGAACGTAAGGCCGAAGTAATCAAGGATAATGCGCGGGCCGCAACCGACACCGGTTCGCCTGAGGTGCAGGTCGCCATTTTGACCGACCGCATCAACACGCTGACCGAACATTTCAAGGCGCACCACAAGGATAATCACTCGCGGCGCGGCCTGTTGATGATGGTCAACAAACGGCGCAGCCTGCTCGATTATCTGAAGCGCAAGGATGCGGACCGTTACACCGCCCTTATTGCAAAGCTTGGCCTGCGTAAGTGACGCCATCGTTCGGCCCGCCACCGGCGGGCCGTTTACGTATGGCGTCATCCCCCGCGAAGGTGGGGATAGGTTCATCCCCGCGAAGGTGGGGATAGGGTCATCCCGGACTCGATCCGGGATCCAGAAAGAAAAAACGGCACGCCAGTGCCATCTTGCACCCGATCTGGCCCCCGGCTTTCGCAGGGGAACAAGGTACAGAAGCGTATATATAAGGGGCTGTTCCGCATTCGGCGGCATGGCCATGGGGCGTAACTAGCCCCGCACCGAACCGGGCCGGTTTGCCCGGAATCAGTAAGAGGCCCCGCAAAGCAATTGGGCATGCGGGTGAAAATATATGAGCATGTTTGATACAAAGAGCGTTTCGATGGAATGGGGCGGCAAGACGCTGACCCTCGAAACCGGACGCATCGCACGACAGGCCGATGGCGCTGTCCTTGCCACCTATGGCGAAACCGTTGTCCTGTGCGCGGTTACCGCCGCTAAGTCGGTCAAAGAAGGACAGGATTTCTTTCCGCTGACCGTCCATTATCAGGAAAAATTCTTTGCCTCCGGGCGCATCCCCGGCGGCTTTTTCAAGCGCGAACGCGGCGCCACCGAAAAGGAAACCTTGGTTTCGCGGTTGATTGACCGTCCGGTCCGCCCGCTGTTCCCCGAAGGTTTCTACAACGAAATCAACGTCATCGCGCAGGTTCTGTCCTATGACGGCGAAACCGAACCCGACATCGTGGCGATGATTGCGGCATCGGCTGCGCTGACCATTTCGGGCGTCCCCTTCATGGGTCCGATTGGCGCGGTGCGCGTTGGCCATGAAGATGGCGCCTATACGCTCAACCCGAAACAGGATGCAGCGGCAGCGGGCGACCTCGACCTTGTGGTTGCAGCAACCGGCAATGCGGTGATGATGGTCGAAAGCCAGGCCCGCGAACTTACCGAAGATGTGATGTTGGGCGCGGTGCTCTTTGCGCATGACGAATGTAAAAAGGTCGCCGACCTCATCATCGATCTGGCAGAAAAAGCGGCCAAGGAACCTTGGGACATCGCCGTTTCGGACAATAGCGCGGTCAAGGATCAGTTGAAAAAGCTGGTCGGATCCGATGTTGCCGCCGCCTATAAATTGACCGACAAATCGGCGCGTTCGAACGCGCTGAACGCGGCGCGCGACAAGGCAAAGGCAGCCTTTGCCGATGCCGATGCGCAAACGCAAATGGTCGCCATCAAATCGATGAAAAAGGTGGAAGCGGACATCGTTCGCGGTGCCATCATCAAGGGGGAGCCGCGGATCGACGGTCGTTCGACGACGCAGGTTCGCCCGATTGAGGCGATGGTCGGTTTCCTGCCGCGCACCCATGGTTCGGCGCTGTTCACACGCGGCGAAACCCAGTCGATCTGCACGACGACGCTGGGCACCAAGGATGGCGAACAGATGATCGACGGGCTGGAAGGGCTGAGCTATTCGAGCTTCCTCCTCCACTATAATTTCCCGCCCTATTCGGTGGGTGAGGTTGGCCGTTTCGGCGCGCCGAGCCGCCGCGACACCGGCCATGGCAAATTGGCATGGCGTGCGTTGCAGGCCGTGTTGCCCGCCAAGGAAGATTTCCCCTACACCATCCGCGTCGTGTCCGACATTACCGAATCCAACGGCTCTTCGTCGATGGCAACGGTGTGCGGCGGTTCGCTGTCGATGATGGATGCGGGTGTCCCCCTCCTCCGTCCGGTGTCGGGGATTGCCATGGGCCTCATCCTCGAAGGTGAAAAATTCACCGTCCTTTCCGATATTTTGGGCGATGAAGACCATCTGGGCGACATGGATTTCAAGGTTGCCGGGACGTCCGAAGGCATCACCACGATGCAGATGGACATCAAGGTTGCGGGCATCACCCGCGAAATCTTTGAAACCGCGCTCAATCAGGCAAAGGAAGGCCGTGCACATATCCTGGGTGAAATGACCAAGGCTTTGGGCACTGCGCGCACCGAATTATCGGCGCACGCCCCGCGCATCGAAACCATTCAGATCGACAAGTCGAAAATTCGCGACATCATCGGCACGGGTGGCAAGGTGATCCGCGAAATCGTCGCTGAAACGGGTGCAAAGGTTGATATCGACGATGAAGGGGTGATCAAAATCTCTTCCTCCGACTTGAACCAGATTGAAGCTGCAAAGGCCTGGATTTTGGGCATCGTCGAAGAAGCCGAAGTTGGCAAAGTGTACAACGGCAAGGTCGTCAACATCGTTGATTTCGGCGCTTTTGTGAACTTCATGGGCGGCAAGGACGGGCTCGTCCACGTTTCGGAAATGCGCAATGAGCGCGTCGAAAAAGTGACCGACGTCGTTACCGAAGGGCAAGAGGTAAAGGTCAAGGTGCTGGAAATCGATCAGCGCGGCAAGGTGCGCCTGTCGATGCGTGTCGTCGATCAGGAAACCGGCGAAGAATTGCCCGACACCCGCCCGCCGCGCGAACCACGCGAACCGCGTGAAGACCGTGGCCCCAGAGGGGATCGTGGCGATCGTGGCGGACGCGACGACCGTGGTGGCCGCCGCCGCCCTGGTGGTGATCGTGGTGGCCGGGATGATCGTGGCCCGCGTCGTGATGACCGTGGCGGTGACCGTGATCGGGCACCGCGCAACAATGGCCCCGATGATGATGGCCATGTTCCGGCATTTCTGCGCAACGACGATTAAGTCGCTGCCAGCCTAGAATGAAGAAACCCCGTGAAGCATGGCTTCGCGGGGTTTTTCATGCGCATTTGATGAAAAGCCAGAGTGATTTCGAGTGAAATGGGACATTTCACGGCTCGGAAATCACGGGAAAGTCGGAACGCGTGATTTCGAGTGAAATGGGACATTTCACGGCTCGGAAATCATCGCAGAAAATATGGTCGAAGCTCGGGCGAAGCCGTTTCGCGCTAAGTCGCCAAGATCTTGCCGACATCATCTATCATTCCGGCGAAGGCCGGAATCCAGAAAAAGGGAAATGCCCAACCCTACCCCGCCAGCCCCGCACGCAATTCGGTTTTGAGCAACTTGCCGATGTGGCTGCGCGGCATTTCATCAATCACATGGAGCGCCGACAGACGTTGCGTCTTGCCGAGCTGCGCATTGGCGGCAGCGCGAATATCCTCGAGCGCCGACGCATCAACCCCTCCATGGAGGACGACAAAGCCGACCGGCGTTTCCCCCCATGCGTCGGACGGCGCGCCGACCACCGCCGCCTCTGCCACCCGCGCATCGCTGAGCAGCGCATTTTCGAGGTCAACGGGATAAATGTTGAACCCGCCTGAAATAATCACATCCTTGGTGCGCCCGACCAGTTCGACAAAGCCGTCCGCGTCAATCCGCCCAATATCCCCCATCCGTTGCCAGCGGCTGTTATCGACAGGGTCATACCAATACCCCTCAGCCGTCTTTTCGGGCTGGTTTTTATAGCCCGACATCATCGTGGGCGACCGGCCGACCAGTTCGCCCGCCACGCCGGGCGGCAATTCAGCCCCCGCTTCATCGATGACTTTTAACTGATGGCCGGGCGCGGGCTGCCCCACGGTGTGCAATTTGTCGGGGTGTTCATGCGCGACGAGCAGGCAGACCAACCCACCCTCTGTCATCCCGTAAATCTCCACCAAACCGCCGGGGAAACGGGCCAGCGCCTCCGCCTTCAAATCAGCCGGAAAGGGGGCCGACGTGCAATATTTGAGCCGCATGGCCGACAGGTCATAGCTGTCGAAATCCGGGTGCTGGAGCAGGCGGCGATATTGCACCGGCACCATCATCGTATGCGTCACCCCCTCTGCCGATGCACGTTCGAGCCATTTTTGCGCGTCAAACTTGCCCATGATCGACACCGACCCGCCCGAAAACAGGCTGGGCAGAAAAACCGCCATCGTCGTATTGCTGTAGAGCGGGGTGGAGGTGATGGTGCGGCTGTTTGGCCCATAATTTTGCGCCGCGCGATATGCCATCTGTCGCCAGCGCATGGCGTGCGAATGGATTATCCCCTTGGGCGTGCCCGTCGTGCCCGATGAATATATGATGTTAAAGGGGTCATCCTGCTGAGGTGCAAAGGGTGCGGCGCATGTGCCAGCAGGCGCCATATAGGCGTCCAGACCCCCCAGCGCGATCTGCCGTTCGACGCTCAGCGATATATCGCCCAATTCGGCGCGCTTGGCCGCGTCGATAAACAGGTGCATCGCCCCTGAATCCGCCGCCATCGCCACCAATTGATCGGCGCTGGCGCTGGTCGTCAGCGGGGCTGCACAACCACCCGCGCGCACGGCGGCGAGGAAGCTTACCGCATAGGCGGCATTGGAAGTGCCCAAAATCGCCACTGCCTGCCCGCGCGCCAGCCCGTCGGCCTGCAATTGCGCCGCCAGCCGTTCGACCTTATCGGCAAGCTGGGCCCATGTCAGGCGCACGTCGCCATCATCAATCGCAATCGCCGCCCCGCGCACCTTGCCCCAATGGGCGATCAGCGCGGGAAAGGAACCAAAATCCCCGTTCAAATATTCGTCCAAATCCCCCACGGCAAAGATGTCTTGCATGCGATTCTCCCTTTCCCCACCGTCTATTAGGGCAATGGCATGCGTATCAAGGGGAAAGCTGTCCCACCCCCACCAATTTGGGGTCAACGGCCGCGCCCCCGCATCCGCCCGCCCGCCGGGCTTATTCCCTTTCACGTAAAACGCCTTTAGGGGACGGACATGGCGTTAATCTATGTCCTCAATGGCCCCAACCTCAACCTATTGGGGACGCGCGAACCCGAAATCTACGGCAGCGCAACGCTTGTTGATATAGAGGCGAAGTTGACGCAGCAGGCCGATGCGCTGGGCATCACCATCGATTTTCGCCAGACCAACCATGAAGGGGTGCTGGTCGATTGGTTGCAGGAGGCAAAGCGCGCGGGCGCGGCTGCTGTCCTCCTCAACGCGGCGGCCTATACGCATACATCGATTGCGCTCCTCGATACGATAAAGGCAATCAGCCTGCCGGTTTTTGAGGTGCATTTGTCCGACCCGATGGCTCGTGAGGATTTTCGCCACAAAAGCTATGTCGGCATGGCGGCGGCGGGGGTGTTTGCCGGGCATGGCGCGCAATCCTATGCGCTGGCACTGGACGCGGCGGCGCGGCTGGCCCTATAAAGCGGCGCATAAGCCCTTTGGGGGTTCAACAGGGAATATATAAATATATGGGCGCTGACAAAAAGGACGGGAAAATGGCGGTCGATATCGCGCTGGTGCGCGAACTCGCCAAGTTGCTGACCGAAACCGACCTCTCTGAAATAGAGGTTGAGGATGATGAACGGCGCATCCGCGTTGCGCGGGGGGGCAGCGCCGCCGCCGTCCAGCATGTTGTTGCCGCGCCCGCCCCGGCCCCTGTTGCCGCTGCGCCCGTTGCCGCCCCCGCTGCGGCCCCTGCTGCTGGGGCGGACAGCCATGGCGATGCGGTCAAATCCCCGATGGTGGGTACCGCTTACCTGTCCCCCGACCCGGCATCGCCCTTGTTCAAGGCAGTGGGCGATAGTGTGAAGGAAGGGGACACCATCCTCATCATCGAAGCGATGAAGGTGATGAATAATATCACCGCGCCACGCGGCGGCACGTTAAAGGCGGTGCACGTCGCCAACGCGCAGCCGGTCGAATTCGACCAGCCCTTGTTCACCATCGGCTGAGGCGGCCACCATGGCTATTGAAAAACTGCTCATCGCCAATCGCGGTGAAATCGCCCTGCGCATCCACCGTGCAGCGCATGAAATGGGCATAAAGACGGTCGCCGTCCATTCGACCGCCGATGCCGATGCCATGCATGTGCGGCTGGCGGATGAAGCGATTTGCATCGGCCCGCCCGCGGCCAAGGACAGTTATCTCAACATCCCGGCGATTATTTCGGCAGCCGAAATATCGGGGGCAGATGCCATCCACCCCGGTTACGGCTTTTTGTCGGAAAATGCCCAGTTTGCTGAGATTGTTGAGGCGCATAACATCATCTTCATCGGGCCAAAGCCCGAACATATCCGCACGATGGGCGACAAAGTCGCGGCCAAGCAGACGGCGGGTGCATTGGGCATGCCGCTGGTGCCGGGCAGCGACGGCGCGATCAGCGACCCCGCAGAGGCCGCGCGGGTCGCCGATGCTATCGGCTATCCGGTGATCATCAAGGCAGCGTCGGGCGGTGGTGGGCGCGGCATGAAGGTTTGCACAAATGCGGACGAATTGCCCAGCCTGATGCGCCAGGCAGGGGCAGAGGCAAAGGCCGCCTTTGGCGATGACACCGTCTATATCGAAAAATACCTCGGCAATCCGCGCCATATTGAGTTTCAGATTTTTGGCGACGGCAATGGCAACGCCATTCATCTGGGCGAACGCGACTGTTCGCTCCAACGGCGGCACCAAAAAGTACTCGAAGAAGCACCATCGCCGGTCATCAGCGCCGATGAACGCGCGCGGATGGGCACCATTGTGTCCAAAGCGATGGCCGACATGGGGTATCGCGGGGCGGGCACCATCGAATTTCTGTGGGAAGATGGCGAATTTTATTTCATCGAAATGAATACCCGCCTGCAGGTCGAACATCCGGTCACCGAAATGATTACCGGCATGGATTTGGTGCGCGAACAAATCCGCATTGCAGAGGGGAAAGCGCTGTCGGTCGCGCAAGAGGATTTGCGCTTTACCGGCCATGCCATCGAATGTCGGTTGAACGCCGAAGACCCGGTAAATTTTGCGCCATCGCCGGGGCTAGTCACAGCATATCACCCCGCAGGCGGCATGCATGTCCGCGTCGATTCGGGGCTTTATGCGGGCTATCGCATCCCGCCCTATTATGATTCGATGATCGCCAAATTGATCGTTTATGGCCGCACGCGGGAGGGGTGTTTGATGCGCCTGCGCCGCGCGCTCGAAGAAATGGTGATCGACGGGGTGAAAACCACCGTGCCGCTGCATCAGGCGCTGCTGCGCGATGAGGATGTCATCAACGGCAATTATACCATCAAATGGCTCGAAGAAT
>CAUJJQ010000139.1 GCA_963205285.1 Pseudomonadota bacterium
TGAGGGGCATCGCTTTCTCGACCAATTGCATATGTCGCGCGACGAGTGGCACTTTTGCGCGATTCGCCCGCCCAATGGATGAATAGGGGGATTTATGAGCGAACGGGAATCCATGCCCTATGATGTGGTGATCGTCGGCGCAGGGCCAGCGGGGCTTGCCGCTGCCATTCGCATCAAACAGGCCGCCGCCGCTGCTGAGGGTGACATCAGCGTGTGCGTGCTGGAAAAAGGGTCGGAAGTTGGCGCGCATATATTGTCCGGTGCGGTGGTTGATCCCAAGGCACTCGACGAATTGCTGCCCGACTGGCGCGATATGGGCTGCCCTATGGCCGAAGTGCCGGTCAACGAAAACCATCATTGGATATTGAGCGAAAAGAAGAGATTCGACTTTCCGCATTTCCTGATGCCTTCGTTCATGAATAATAAGGGCACTTACACAGGGTCATTGGGCAATTTGTGCCGCTGGCTCGCCGAACAGGCTGAGGGGCTGGGGGTGGAGATTTTCCCCGGCTTTGCCGCTGCCGAAGTGCTTTATGATGAAAAGGGCGCAGTATACGGTGTCGCCACCGGCGATATGGGCATCACGCGCGATGGTGAACATGGCCCCGAATATGCCCCCGGGCTCGAACTCCATGCCAAATATACTTTGTTTGCAGAGGGCGCGCGCGGCCACCTCACCAAACAGGTAAAGGCGCGTTTCGGGTTGGAAGCAGAATGCGACCCGCAGGTTTACGGCATCGGCATCAAGGAATTGTGGGACATTGCGCCCGAAAACCACAGCGCGGGCCGGGTGATCCACACGCAGGGCTGGCCGCTCAATTCCGATAGCTATGCCAATGGCGGGGGGTTCCTCTACCATCAGGCCAATGGGCAGGTGGCGTTGGGCTTTGTCACATGGCTAAATTATCGCAACCCGCATTTGTCGCCCTTTCAGGAAATGCAGCGTTGGAAAACCCACCCGGCGATTGCCGCGATTTTGGCGGGCGGCAAGCGCGTATCTTATGGCGCGCGGGCGATTACCGATGGCGGGCTGCAATCCATCCCCAAGCTGGTTTTTCCGGGCGGCGCGCTCATCGGCTGCACCGCAGGCTTCCTGAATGTCCCACGGATCAAGGGCAGCCATACCGCGATGAAATCAGGGATGATGGCTGCCGACGCGGTCGTCGCGGCGATTTGCGGCCAGCGCAGCCATGATGAACTGGCTGCTTATCCGCAGGCTTTTGAAGATAGCTGGGTCAAGCAGGAATTGTCAGTGGTGCGCAACACTGTGCCGCTGGTCAAAAAATTTGGCGAAACCGCGGGCACCATGCTGGCCGGGGCGACGATGTGGGCGGAGCACTTGGGGCTCAAAATGCCCTTTACCATGCACCATCACGCGGACCATGATCAGTTGATCCGCGCCGACATCGCGCCCAAGATCAACTATCCCAAACCCGATAATGTTCTGAGTTTCGACCGTTTATCCTCCGTATTCCTCTCCAACACCAACCATGAGGAGGATCAGCCGATCCACCTCAAAGTGGCCGATATGACGTTGCAAGAGTCGAGCGAACTGGGCGAATTTGGCGGCCCATCGAACCTATATTGCCCTGCCGGTGTCTATGAATGGGTCGGCATGGATGAAGGCGCGCCGCGATATGTCATCAACGCGCAAAATTGCGTCCATTGCAAGACCTGCGACATCAAAGACCCAAATCAGAATATCAACTGGGTCGCGCCGCAAGGTGGCGGGGGGCCGAATTATCCCAATATGTAATGGCTGATTTTATCGCAGAAACCGCGTTCGCCAAGGTAAATTTGGCGCTCCACGTGCGCCAGCGGCGGGCCGATGGCTATCATGCGCTGGAAACGCTCTTTGCCTTTGTTGACGGCGGCGATGCGCTGCGCGTCAGCGCGCGGGACGATGCCGAATTGCGCCTCACCCTATCCGGCCCCTTTGCCGACCAACTGGCGGGGGAGGGGGATAATCTGGTGCTGCGCGCGGCGCGGGCGTTGCGGGCGGCGGCGGGGGTGCAGGCGGGGGCCGACATCCAGTTGGAGAAAAACCTGCCCATCGCATCGGGGATAGGCGGCGGTTCAGCGGACGCAGCGGCGGCGTTGCGTGCGCTGGTTCGCCTGTGGCAGGTGGATGAGGCCACGATTGACCTTTTTGCCATCGCGCAAAGCCTTGGCGCGGACGTCCCTGCATGCCTGACGTCAAGCACCCAATTTGGCAGCGGCGTGGGTGAAGCACTGACGCCAAGCAGCCTTATGCTCAGCGGACAGGCCATTTTGCTGGTCAATCCATTGGCCCCACTGTCAACCGCAGATGTTTTTCGCGGCTGGGACGGGGTGGATCGCGGCGCGCTCGACCCCGTGCAATGGCAAGCGGGGCGCAATGATCTGACCGATGCGGCCATCGCACTGGTGCCCGAAATCGCCGATTGTCTGGCGGTTTTGCGCGCCCAATTGCCACAGGTGGCGCGCATGTCGGGTTCGGGCGCGACCTGTTTTGCGCTGTTTGACAGCAAAGCAGCGGCACAAGCCGCAGCCCAGCGGATATGGGAGGATCATGACTGGTGGATCATGGTCGGGAAACTGCGATGAGCGCCCACGAAATCATCGGCACGCCCCGAGCGGGCGGCATTTTGCTGATTGGTGACCATGCGTCGAACCATGTCCCCGCTGACATCGACCTTGGTATCGACCCGGCGCTGCTCGCCCAGCATATTGCGTGGGATTTGGGGGTGGCCGGGGTCGCCCGACGGCTGGTGGCGGATGGCCATGTCGATGCCGCGATATTGGGTGGGGTTTCGCGGCTGGTGTGCGACCTAAATCGTGACGCTGACGCCCCTGCCACCATCCCGCTGGCCAGCGATGGGCATGCAATAAATGGTAATGCCATCGATCATGCGGGACGGCAGGCGCGTATCGAGCGTTTCCATATGCCCTATCATGACGCAATAAGCGCAGAAATTGACGCAACATCACCCATCATGCTATTGTCTTTACATAGTTTTACGCCGCAATTGGTGGAGGATTCCAGCCCGCGCCCGTGGGATATCGGTATCCTCTATAATGCAGACGATCGGTTGGCGCGCCACGCCATTCCCTTGCTCCGCGGTCATGGTCTGACGGTTGGCGACCAACTCCCCTATTCGGGCAAATTGCTCAACTACACGATGAACCGCCATGCAGAGGCGCGTGGCATAGCCTATCTCGGCATTGAGATGCGGCAGGATCATGTGATGGATGCTGCCGGACAAGCGCGATTTTCCGACATAATCGGTCATGTATTGGCATCATGCCGTAATATGCTTGCGCTCAACGCCTGATTGCGACAAAGCCCCCGCAAACGGCCAATTTCTGTTATTCAGGGACGTCATGACTCACATATTTGATAAGAATCGCCTGCCCAGTCGCCATGTTTCGGTCGGCCCGTCGCGCGCGCCACACCGCAGCTATTA
>CAUJJQ010000140.1 GCA_963205285.1 Pseudomonadota bacterium
ATAAAAAGGCTGTGGCGGCGCTTGCCCCTGCTGCGCGATATGCATGGTGATTTTAACGCAAAGGGCGCGGCATGACCGGCGCGCCCAGTTTCTTCCCCTCGCGCACGCTCGGCTGGTATGTCGCGCGGATGTTCCTCATCCGATCATTGGTGATATTATTATTGCTGGTGCTGGTGCTACAAACACTCGACCTGTTGGGTGAAAGCAGCAAGATTTTGGCGGTGCCGGGCAATAGTGATGCACAAGTCTGGTATTATGCCAGCCTGCGTTTTCCGCAGATTGTCGCGCGTTTCATGCCCTTTTCGCTGCTGCTTGGCACTTTGGTGACGTTGGTGACGCTGAACCAGAATAGCGAAATTATCACTATGAAGGCGGGCGGCATGTCCGCGCACCAGATTTTGGCGCCTTTGTTCGTCGCCAGCCTGTTTGTCGCGGGCGTCGCCTTTACCTTTAACGAACGGGTGGTGACGCGTTCGACCGCCACTTTGTCGGCATGGCAAAAGGCGGAATATGCGCGTGTCCCCATCGACAGCGGGGTGCGATCCAACGTCTGGGTGCGTTCGGACGATGCGTTAATCCACGCCGCGCGGGTACGCGGGCGCGGCAGTCTCGCCACGCTGGAGGGGGTGGAGGTGTTTGAACGCACATTTGAACGCACGGGGGCCACCATAACCTCCATCGTGCGCGCCGATGTCGCCACCTATGGCAGCGATGGTTGGAACCTTGCCAATGCGCGGCGTTTTGTCGCGGCGGATGGCACGGTGACGCGGCTGGGCAATGTCACGGCAGGGCGCGGGGTGCCGCCCGACCGCTTTACCCTCGCCAATGTGGACGGCGATTCGACATCCTTTTGGGCGCTGGGCAGCGCGATTGACGAATTGCGGACCGCAGGTCGCCCGACCCAGCCGCTGGAAGTGGACTATTGGCATAAATTGGCCGCGCCCCTGTCCGCCCTGCTCATGCCCTTGCTCGGCGCGGTGGCGGGATTTGGTCTGGCGCGGTCGGGGCAATTATTGGTGCGCGCGGTCATCGGCATGGGGCTGGGCTTTGCCTATTTCGTTGCCGATAATTTCGGGCTGGCGATGGGCAATTTTGGTGCTTATCCGCCGCTGCTCGCCGCATGGGGGCCGTTTTTGCTGTTCCTGCTGATCGGCGAACTGGTGCTCATCCGCTCCGAAGAATAGCCTATTTGCCCGCGCCCAACGACCGGCGCATCAATTCGCCAACCAAAATCGGCAGCCCCGAACGATTGGCCTTGGCATAGGTCGATGCCGCGCCCAGATTTGCCGCCAACCGCCGGTGCGCTTCGCCCAGCGCATGATAGGGTAGGCCCGGCAGCAGATGGTGGAGCGCGTGATAGCGCAACCCCACCGGCGCCCAAAGCGCGGGCAGCGGCGATGGCGGGGGGACGTTTACGGTGTCGAGGAATTGGGCCGTAACGCTCATCTCCGCACCGTCATTATCCCACAAATGGGCGACAAGCGTACGAATCTGGTTGAGGAACATGACCCCCGAAACAATCGCCAGCGCAGTCAGAAATGCCGCGATGGGGATGATGCCAGCGGCCACCATCGCGATTAACGCCATCGCCCAGATGGCGGCGGGCGGCTCAGTCAGCCGGACATGGCGCGCGATGATGGGTTCGGGTGCGCGGCGGCGAAAATCGGGGTTGATGACAAGGCCGGAAAACCGTTCCCACACCATCGTCCGCAAGGGCGGGATGACCAGCGACAGCGGGGCCAAAATGCCATAGCGGATGAGCAGGCCAACCGGCCCCAACAGCGAAATCAGCACAAATGCGGGCAAAGTCCACGGCTTCATATGCGACAGCGGCAGATATTCGGGGTCGTCCGCCGTCCCATATTTGCGGCGCATATGGTGGGTATTGTGCAGCCCTTCATACATGAAACTGGGCACCAGCAGCGGGATGCCGACCAATATGTGCCAGACGGTCCAGAACCCTGGTACGGCCGACAGGCGCATATGCGTCAATTCATGGATGAACAGGCTGGCACGATAGAGCGTCAGGATGGAAACCACGCCGAACCCCAGCGTTGCCAGCCAGCCATCGGCAAAAATTGCGCCCGCCATGCTGGCATAGCCCGCCAGCGCCGAACCCAGAAAATCGCCCCAGTAAATCGCGCGGCTGGGGGTGTTCAAATCGCGCGTCAGTTCGGACGCGGCGCGGATCATTGCCATATCCTCCCCCCGCGCCGCAGCGGCGCTGGGGGCGGTTGTGGCGGCTGTTTCGCGCATATCGGGGGCAGCGTTGGACATGCACCGCTATCTAGTCACCCGATATGGCAGGATGAAGGCAGTTTAGCCCCCCTTGCTGGCACGCCGGTGCGCCGCTAATCCCCGCACATGCACAACGCCATCACCATCCAGCCGGTTGCCAGCGCGCGCGACCGCAAAGCCTTTGTCGACCTTGCCTATCGGTTGAACGCCGACGATCCCTGCTGGGTGCCCCCGCTCAAGATGGATGTCCACGCGCTGATAACGCCGGGGAAGAACCCATGGTTTGAACATGGGTCGGCGCAGCTTTTCCTCGCGCGGCGCGGCGACAATGTGGTCGGGCGGATCAGCGCGCATATCGACCAGATTGCGCTTTCGATGCCCGCTGAGCAGGGCTTTGGCCCCGGCACCGGCTTTTGGGGATTGTTCGAGGCGGCGGATGCAGATGTTGCCGCCGCCCTCATCAATGCAGCCGCCGCACATCTGAAAGCGGCGGGGATGCACCGTATGCTGGGGCCGGTCAGCCTAGCCATGTGGGATGAACCCGGCCTCCTCATCGACGGGTTTGACGAAGCACCATCGGCGCTCATGGGGCATAACCGGCGCATATACCGCGAATGGCTGGAGCCCATTGCCGGGCATATGGCACAAGACCTGATCAACTATCGCTTGCAGATCGACCAAAATTTCCCCGAAATCGTCAACCGTATTGTCGCGCTGGGCGAACGGTCGGGCCGCGTCCGCATCCGCCATGTCGACAAAAGCAATTTTGCCGCAGAAGCGAACCTCATCATCGCCATTTTGAATGATGCATGGTCGGACAATTGGGGCTTTACCCCCTGGACGCAGGGCGAAATCGATTATGCCAGCAAGAAGTTGAAAGACATTGTTTATGAGGATTTGATCCGCATTGCGGAGGTGGATGGGGAGCCGGTGGCATTCATGATGACCATCCCCGACCTCAACGAAGTGCTGATCCAGTGCAACGGCAGCCTCTGGCCATTCAACTGGGCAAAATTGCTGCTCTGGCTGCGCCGCCCGCGCCCGCGCCTGATGCGCGTGCCGTTGATGGGGGTCGCCAAAAAATTGCAGGGCAGCCGTATGGCGAGCCAACTCGCCTTCATGCTCATCGAATATATCCGCCGCGATGCGGTGACCAAATACGGCGCCACCCATGGCGATTTCGGCTGGGTGTTGGCCAGCAACGAACCGATGAAATCGGTCGGCGAAGCGGTCGGCGGCGTGGTCAACAAGACGTATCGCATCTACGAACGCGCGGTTTAGCGGGGCAATTCCCTCCCGATTACGGGGGGTTAGGGGTGGGTATTTTTCACACTGGGGTGGGGATTTCCCTTTCACTGGACTGGCATATTTACCCCGCCAAAATCTCCCCCGGCCTATCCCCCATCGTATATCGCGGCCCCGCCCCGCGCGCCGCCGCTTTGTCCCCGGCATTATAAAGTGCGCACCTGTCGAGGCTGAGGCAGCCACAGCCAATGCAGCTACCGAGATTTTCGCGCACCTGCACCAGATTGGCGATCTGCTGGTCGATGGTCGCGGCCATTCGCGCCGCCGCCGCCGCCCAATCGGCGCGGTTGGGGTTCCGATTTTGCGGCAAATTGGCGAGCTCTGCGGCAATCGCATCAAGGGAAAGGCCAAGCCGCTGGGCAATCAAAATAAAGGCGATGCGCCGCAAATCCCCGCGCAAATA
>CAUJJQ010000141.1 GCA_963205285.1 Pseudomonadota bacterium
GTCCACCGTATAATGATGGTACATATCGAACTGCATCTGTGCGACGACACGGCCAAAATCGGGCATGAAACGGCCAAATACTGCCGCCTCATTCATCCAGCGCAGCACCATTTCCCCTCCGCGCGGAGAGGTAAGTATGTCGAGGAACAGCGCATTGGCGGCGGGGTCGCGGCGCACATCGACGGTGATGCGCGATGCATCGCGCCGGACAATACGCATCGTTGCCGGGTGGATTTCCAGCCCGTATTTTTCGGCAAGCGCGAAAATTTCAATCAATCGCAGCGGGTTTTGCGCAAACCAGTCATCGTCTGGGTGCGCCAGGCGCCCGCGTTCCAAGACAAAGCCGTTGAGCTTGCCGGGGCGACGCCGCAATGTTGGCAAGAAACGCCGCCCGCGCCGCGCCACCTGTTCGTCTAGGTGGGCCAGAAACAGGCCGGTGACATCGCCGACGGTTTTGGCATGGATGAAATATAGCTGCATGAAGCGTTCGACCGCCGATTTGCCCGGCCGGTCGGCAAAGCGCATCCGCTGGGCGATTTCGCGCTGGACATCAAAGGTCAGCCGGTCCTCCGCCCTGCCGGCGAGTATGTGGAGCTGCGCGCGCACCGCAAGCAGGAAATTTTCCGCCCGTTCAAATTGCCGATATTCCTGCGCGGACAAAAGACCGGTTGCCACCAGATCCTCCGCGCCGGTCACCTTGTGCAGAAATTTACCGATCCAGAACAAGGTGTGGAGGTCGCGCAGCCCGCCCTTACCCTCCTTCACATTGGGTTCAACGACATAGCGGCTGTCGCCCATACGCTGGTGGCGCGTCTCTCGCTCCGCCAATTTGTCCGAAATGAAGGCGCGTTCATTGCCCTTGACCACTTCGGCCAGAAAGCGCGCTGATGCCTCGGCATAAAGCGCGCGGTCACCCCAAAGATAACGTGCTTCGAGCAGGGCGGTACGGATCGTTAGGTCGACGCGCGCCATGCGCACCATATCATCGAGCGAGCGCGAGCTATGCCCGACCTTCAGCCCCAGATCCCATAGCGAATAAAGCATCGATTCGATAATTTGTTCGACCCAGACGGTTTGTTTGAAGGGGGTGATAAAGCCGATATCGATGTCGCTGTGCGGCGCCATTTGCGCGCGGCCATAGCCGCCAACCGCGATGAGCGTCAGCCGCTCCCCCGCCGACCGATTGGCCGCAGGGTAGAGGAAATGGGTGGTAAAATCGAAGATCAGCCGCAAAATCTGATCGGTCAAAAAGCTCTGCGCCAACGCGCTGGCATGGCCACGGGTCGGATGCCCCTCCAGCCGTTGGGCGAGCACCGCGCGCCCCGCCGCCAATGTATCGCGCAATATTCCGGTCATTGCAGCGCGTTTTTCGGCATTTGACCCGTCGCCTTCGCCCAGCGGTATCAGCGCATCCCAAACGGCCCGCCGGTCGATGATTGTGCGGCGATGGGGCAGCGCGTCATATAGCGCGCTCATCGCGCCTGCTCGGCAATCTGGCGCAGATGGTAGAGCGCATCTATGGCGTCGCGCGGGCGCATCGCGTCAATATCCATCGTTGCCAGCGCATCGCGCAGCGCGTCGGTTGCAGTGGATTGCACCTGCGGGTCGGCCAGCAATGCTGAAAATAGCGGCAGATCGTCCAGCCCGGCCGCCAGCCCGCCACTGGCGTCACGCCCAGCCTCCAGCTTGGAGAGCACCGCCTTGGCGCGCGCCAAAACATCGCCGGGCAGACCGGCCAGTCGCGCGACGGCGAGGCCATAGCTGCTCGCCGCCGGGCCGTCCGTCACTTCATGCAACAACACCAGATCGCCCTGCCATTCGCGGGCGCGCACATGGTGGAGCGATAGCGCATCGAGCCGTTCGGCAAGCCGGGTCAATTCATGATAATGGGTGGCGAACAGACAGCGCGCCCCCAATTTATCGTGCACCGCCTCTGCCACCGCCCAAGCGAGCGCCAGCCCGTCATAGGTGGAGGTGCCGCGCCCCACTTCATCCAAAATCACAAAGCTGTCCGCGCTCGCTTGGGCCAATATTGCCGCCGTTTCGACCATTTCGACCATGAAGGTCGAACGCCCGCGCGCCAGATTATCTGACGCGCCGACCCGGCTGAACAATCGGTCGACCAGCCCCAGTTTTGCGCTGCGCGCGGGGACGAAACTGCCGGCCTGGGCGAGCAGGATGATCAGCGCACATTGCCGCAAAAAGGTGGATTTGCCGCCCATATTGGGGCCGGTGACCAGCCAGAGCCGGTCATCAGCTGTCAGCGCGACGTCATTGGCCACAAATTGGTCGGCGTTGGCGGCCAGCGCTGCCTCCACCACCGGGTGCCGTCCGCCTTCGATAATGAGGCAAGGGCCATCGGCAATTTGGGGGCAGCACCAATTGGCCCGCAATGCCATTTCAGCGTGCGACAGGGTGACGTCCACTCGCGCCATTGCCGTCGCGCTTGCCGCAATGGCATCGGCATGATCGGCGGCAAGGTCGAGCAGGCGGCCAAGGTGCGCGCCCTCCGCCGCGATTGCCTGCGCGCCGGCCTGCACCAGCGATGCTGCCTCGGCGGCGAGTTCGGGCGCGTTGAAACGCACGACGCCGGCCAAAGTCTGACGATGGGTAAAGGGGGAGGATGCGGCCATCAACGCATCGGCGTGCCGCTGTGTCACCTCTATATGGTAACCGAGCACCGCATTATGCCGGATTTTGAGCGAGGCGATGGCCGTTGCCTCGCGATATTGTGCTTCCAGCGCGGCGATGGCGCGTCGCCCACCCGCTGCCTTGTCGCGCAAGATATCGAGCGCGGCGTCATATCCCTCTGTAATATAACCGCCGCTCGCACTTTCGGTCGGCGGCGATGCGATCAGTGCGCGGCTGAGTTCGTCGATCAGCGCGCCATGCCCCTGCATCGCGCGCGCTGCATCGCCCAGTAGCGGGGGGGGGGCGGCATCGTCGAGCAGGCGTGCCGCCATATTCTGCGCCGCTGTCAAACCATCGCGCAGCGCGCCCAAATCACGCGGGGTGCCGCGCCCGGCGACAATCCGCCCCAGCGCGCGGGCAACATCGGGCGCTTCGCCCAAAATCTGGCGGCATGCGTGGCGTGCCCCCTCCTGCTCCAATGCCCAGTCGACGGCACGATGGCGCGCCAAAATGCCTGCCTTGTCGCGCAAGGGGGCGGATAGGTCGGCGGCCAATTGCCGCGCGCCCGCGCCGCTTTTGGTGCAATCAATGGTGGCGAGCAGGCTGCCTGCGCGCGTTC
>CAUJJQ010000142.1 GCA_963205285.1 Pseudomonadota bacterium
CATCTTGACATCGTTCAAATCAGCAGTCATGGCTATCTTTACAGTGTATAGATAGGAGAATCAAGATGGGAACACCGGCGATGATTTTTTCGCTGGCGGGGACATTGGCCCTGTTCGCTTGGGTGGCGTTGACGATCAGCCTGTTTGTGCGCCCGACGCGACGGTGGATATGGCCCGCAACGCAATATATCGTCCCCGGACTGATCGCCATTGCCTATGCCTTTTTATGGTGGGGCGGGCGCGGGGCGTATGACGATGGCGGCTTCGGTTCGATTCCAGAAGTGCGCGCCTGGTTCGCCGACGACCATTTGCTGACGGCGGGGTGGATCCATTATCTGGCGTTCGACCTGTTTATCGGCACATGGATGGTGCGCGACGCGGTATCCCGGAACCTGTCGCCATTGCTGGTGGTGCCATGTTTGCCGCTGACATTCCTGTTCGGGCCGCTGGGGTTGCTATTGTGGTTCGGCGTGCGTGCCGCGCAATTGGCGTTTGGCAGGGACGATTGAACGGCGGCGCGACAGGAAAGCCAGAAATGTCGCCGCCCGGCGTTTGAGGGAATAGGTAAAATGGAGCGGGTAAGGGGGATTCGATGCCGCGTCAGCGGCGAGAAGGCCGAAACGCAGTGAAAGGCCAATCGAACCCCTGCTGCGCCGATTCACACGATGTGTTGAAAATGGAGCGGGTAAGGGGAATCGAACCCCTCTAGCTAGCTTGGAAGGCTAGAGCATTACCACTATGCTATACCCGCGCCGTGGCCCCTCTATGGGTGGGCGGCATTGCCATGCGGCGGCTTATTGGTCAAGGTGGTGCCAGTCCTTGGGGGGAGAGAGAGCGCCACATGCCCAATATCATGCCTGAAAATCCGGCGGCCAATCGCGCGGCAGTAATTTTGCTCAGCATTTTGCGTTGTCCGCCCGTCCTGTTGATATTGGGCGCGGCGGCCATCATCATGGCCAATGTCGGTTTTGCCGTCATCAGCCACAATATCATGGCTGGCCTGCCGCTTAGCCCCGCGCAATATCAAACCGCTGGGCAAGTCACCGATGTGCTGTGGGCGCTGGTGGCGCTGGCGCTATATTGGGCATTCGTCCGCTTTGTGGAGGGGCGCGAACCAAGCGAAATCGGCGCGCGCGGCGCAATGCGCGAATGGGGCATCGGCCTTGCCATCGGTGCCGGCGTCATGGCCGCCACCGTCGCGGTTATCGCGCTGGGCGGGGGATATCGCGTCATCGGCTGGAACGGGCCGTGGGTGCTGCCGCTGCACAGCGCGGCGGTCATCAGCGCGGGGGTGTGGGAGGAGATTTTGTTTCGCGGCATCATATTCCGCCTGATCGAACGGTGGCTGGGCACATGGGTTGCGCTGATTGCATCGGCGGCATTGTTCGGCGCGGCACACCTCGCCAACCCCAATGCCAGCCTGATCGCCGGTTTTGCGATAGCGATAGAGGCAGGGATTTTGCTGGGCGCGGCATATTTGGTGACGCGGCGGCTGTGGGCGGCCATCGGTCTCCACATGGCGTGGAACTTCACCCAAGGCGCGTTTTTCGGCATCGCCGTTTCGGGGTTCGACACGCCGGGCATCCTCATCCCACGCATCAGCGGGCCTGAATTGCTGACCGGCGGGACTTTCGGGGCAGAGGCATCGCTGCCCGCGATGGTATTGGCCACCGCGCTTGGCCTTGCGCTGCTGTGGCTGGCATGGGCACGCGGGCATTTTATCGCGCCCAGCCTCCACCGCCTCATCCATGGCGAAGCGACCCCCTATCGCGGGTAAAACTGGCATGTTTCACGGGAACATGTTAAGAACATGGGCATGGCAGAGGATGGCCCACGCAAAATAATCCATGTCGATATGGACGCGTTTTTCGCGTCGGTTGAACAGCGCGATGACCCGGCGTTGCGCGGCAAGCCGGTGGCGGTCGGCGGGTCGAGCCAGCGCGGCGTGGTTGCTGCCGCCAGTTATGAAGCGCGCAAATATGGCATCCGTTCGGCGATGCCCAGCGTCACCGCCGCGCGGCTGTGCCCCACACTCATCTTCGCGCGCCCACGTTTTGAGGTGTATCGCAGCGTATCGCGCCAGATCCGCGCGATTTTTGCCGAGGCGGCGGACGCGGTGCAGCCCCTGTCGCTCGACGAAGCCTATCTGGATGTCAGCGCCGATAAACTGGGGCTGGGCAGCGCGACGGCGACCGCGCAATGGCTGCGCGCGCGGATATTGGCCGAAACACAGTTGACCGCCTCTGCCGGGGTGGCGACCAACAAACTCATCGCCAAATTGGCCAGCGATGAAAATAAGCCCGACGGGCTGACGGTGGTGCCCCCGGGGCGGGAGGCGACCTTTGTCCAACGCTTGTCGGTGCGCCGCCTGCATGGGGTGGGGCCAGCCACCGCTGCGCGGCTGGAGGCGCTGGGCATCGCATCGGTCGCGCAATTGGCGCAATGTGCGGAAGCGGTTTTACGCAGCGAATTTCGCGGTGGAACTGCCGAATGGCTGCGCGCGATGGCGCATGGGATTGACAATCGCCCCGTTGATGCGCGCGGGGTGCGCAAATCGGTGGGGGCTGAACGGACGTTTGAATGGGATTTGGTGGGAGAGGATGCGCTGTGCCGCGCGCTCACCAATATCGTCGATATTTTGTGGGAGCGCGCCCGCGTGGATGCCGACGCGCCGCCGCGCACGGTGACGCTCAAGCTGAAATTCGCGGATTTTCAGCTAATGACCCGCTCGTCGAGCAGCGACGGGCCGGTCATCAGCCATGCGCAGCTTGCCGCCATAGCTGAACGGATTTTGCGCCGCGAAATGCCGCTGGCAAAGGGGGTGCGGCTGATGGGGGTCAGCCTGTCGGGCTATGCGCAAACCGACGATCTGCCGCTATTTGCCGAATTGAACGATTAAAAGGCGGCGTACAGCCCCGCCGCGCCCGCCATTGCCCCGGTGCGACGGCCCAGCGCCTCGCTGACAATATGGGTGAGGAAATGTTCCGCCGCCGCGCATTTGGTGCGCAGGAAATCGCCATCGCCATCCCCCGCCGTCAGCATTCCGGCCGCAATGTCGCGCTGGCGCAGCATTTGCCAACCGGCGACCGCAACCGCAAACATGTGGAGAAAATCGGCGCTTCCCGCCAACCGGTCATCGACGTTCGCACCCGCCATCCAGCCCGCAACCTCGACGCATGCGGCGGCGAGCGCGGCAAGCGGGGAACCGTCGGGCGCCGCACTGGCCACATCATCAATCAGCGCACGCACCGCCGCGCCATCCCCCAGCCCCAGCTTGCGGGTCACCAAATCGGCGGCTTGAATGCCGTTCGTCCCCTCATAAATCGGGGCGATACGGGCGTCGCGGTAATGTTGGGCGGCCCCTGTTTCCTCAATAAAGCCCATGCCGCCGTGGACCTGCACGCCGATGCTCGCAACCTCCACCCCCATGTCGGTCGCCCATGATTTGACCAGCGGGATCAGAACGTCGGCACGCTCGGACGCCGCCCTGTCGCCTAAAGTCGCGCGATCCATCTGCCCGGCGGCATAATATAGGATAGCACGCCCCCCCTGCGTCTGGGCGCGCATCCGCCACAACATCCGGCGGACATCGGGGTGTTCGATAATCGCGACGCTGCCGGCGCCGGGCGCACTGGCGCGCGCCGACTGCACACGCTCTGCTGCATAGGATATTGCCTGCTGGGTGGCGCGTTCGGCAATCTGCACCCCCTGATTACCGACATTCAGCCGCGCATTATTCATCATCACGAACATCGCGCGCATGCCGCCATGCAGATCGCCGATTAATTCGCCAAAACAATCGCCATCCTCCCCATAGGACATGACGCAGGTCGGCGAATTATGGATGCCCAATTTATGTTCGATGGAAAGGCAGCGTACACCATTGTCGATGCTGGGCTGGCCCGCCGCATCCAGCCGATATTTGGGCACCAGAAACAGCGAAATACCGCGCGTGCCCGCAGGCGCATCGGGCGTGCGCGCCAGCACCAGATGAACGATATTGTCTGTTAAATCATGTTCGCCAAAGGTGATGAAAATCTTTTGCCCGCGCATACGCCAGCGCCCGTCGCCCAGTGGTTCGGCATAGCTTTTTAGCGCACCGACATCGCTCCCCGCACCCGGTTCAGTCAGGTTCATCGTGCCGTTCCATTCGCCCGACACCAATTTGGGCAGATAGGTCGATTTTTGCGCATCGCTGCCATAAGCGATCAGCGCATGGATCGCCCCGGGGGTCAGCAAATTGATGAGCGTCAGCCCCATATTGGCGGTGCCCAGCGATTCGATAACGATGGAAGCGAGCGAAAATGGCAGCCCCTGTCCGCCATATGCCTCTGGCGCGTCGATGCTGCCCCAACCGCCATCGACCGTGGCGCGATATGCGGCGCGCACCCCGTCGGGCATGATGACCCGCCCATCGACCCAGCGCGGGTTATGGACATCGCCATGGCGGTTGAGCGGGGCATATTCCCCTTCTGCCAATTGGGCGATGCCTTCGATAATCGCTTCGACCATGTCCGCGCTGGCGGCGGCAAAGCGATCATGCGCCGCCAGTTCGCCAATCCCGGTTACATGGTTTAGGACAAATGCCTGTTCCTGCGTCGCTATTTGAAAAGCCATCAACAATCCTTTGCCCACAATCCTTTGCCCATCGTGCCTTGCTGCGCGCGTGCATGCCGTTATAGCCGCCAGCGATGGCAGGCTCAAATCCCTTACGGCACGGGCAAATATGCCCCGCAGACGATGCCAATATTACAGCGGCGGCAGCGCTGATTGCGGCGGGCGCATGCGTCGGTGTGCCGACCGAAACCGTATATGGGCTGGCGGGCGATGCAACCAACTCCGCCGCCATCGCCGCCATATACGCGGCAAAGGGAAGGCCCAGTTTCAACCCGCTGATTACCCATGTTGCGGACATGGAAATGGCGGAGCGGATTGCCAATTGGAATGTGCCCGCCCGCGCGCTGGCGGCGGCATTTTGGCCCGGCGCGCTGACCATGGTTTTGCCGCTGCGTGCTGGTGCAGGGCGGCGCACAGCCATTGCGGCGGCAGTGACCGCGGGCCTGCCGACGATTGCGCTGCGCTGTCCCGCCCATCCCGTCATGCGCGCGTTGATTGGCGCGGTCGGACGGCCACTTGCCGCGCCATCGGCCAATTTATCGGGCAGCGTCAGCCCGACCAGTGCGGCGCATGTCGCCGCCAGTCTGGGTGCGCGGGTACCGATGATTTTGGATGGCGGGGTCTGCGCCACTGGGCTTGAATCAACGATTGTCGCGGTGGGCGACGATGCAATTACGCTGCTGCGTCCCGGCCCGATTTTGCCCGAAATGCTCAGCGCCGCCTGCGGCCTGCCGGTGCGCGCGCGCAGCGATGGTGCGATAAATGCGCCGGGGCAATTGGCGCGCCATTATGCGCCGGGCAAGCCGGTGTTGATCGACTGTATGGAAGCGCCCGATGATGCGTTTTGCATAAGCTTTGGTCGGGCAGAGGGTGATTATATTTTGAGCATCAGCGGCGATTTGGCCGAAGCAGCGGCGCTTCTGTTCGACGCGCTCCACGCCGGGGCAGCCGCGCCGCACCCGTGCATCGCCATCGACCCCATCCCCATGACCGGCATCGGCATTGCGATTAACGACCGGCTGCGCCGCGCGGCGGTGACCGACTAGCGATTGACCGCCAACGCCAACGCGTCATTCCGGATCCAGCGGCGCATTTTGCAACTCGGTGATTTGCGACGTCAACGCCTGCGCAGCGGTGCATGCATCCGCATCCCCATCAGCGCAATCGCGCGCCGCCTGTTCGCGCCGCCGTTGCAACCGGCCAATCGCCGCATCGCGTTCGCGCACCCGGCGGCCGAGCGCGCGGTCCGCCTCATCCTGACTGGTGGTTGCCCAATCGGCGACCTGCCCCGCCGCGCGCACCGGCGCGGTTACGGCATCAATCGCCGCGCGCGCGACGCAGCCGCCCAAGAGCGGCATCAACAAGCAGAGCAAAATGGCAGCGCGGCGCATGGCAATCCCCCCTTATCGGCCAGTCAGCATTTGGCGCAGCGACTTGGTGAGCGCATCGCCCAAATGCGGCCGGTCGAGCGCGATGGCGACATTCGCCTCCACATATCCCAAATGGCTGCCGCAATCGAAACGCCGCCCGTCAAAAGTCACCGCGTTAAAGGGTTGATTGCCGATCATCTGCGCCATCGCGTCGGTCAGCTGAATCTCCCCGCCCGCACCCTTTTCCTGCCGTTCAAGGATGCGCATGACATCGGGCTGCAAAATATAGCGGCCCGAAACAATCAGATTGGACGGCGCATCGGCAATTTTTGGCTTTTCGACGAGCGCGCGCACCTGCGTCACCGTGCCGTCGCTGGCTCCCGGCGCAATCACGCCATAGCTCGACACCTGTTCATGCGGCACTTCCAGAACCGAGATGATGTTGCCGCCGATCCGGTCATAGACATCCATCATCTGTTTCATGCATCCCGGCGCGCCGACCATGAATTCATCGGGCAGGAAAATGGCAAAGGGTTCATCGCCGACAATGTCGCGCGCGCACCAGATGGCATGGCCCAGACCCAATGGTTCCTGTTGGCGAACATAGGCGCAATTGCCCGGCGCCAGCCGGGTGGAGGTGAGGACGGACAGGTCGCGCCCGCGTTCGCCCATCGTCTTTTCCAGTTCAAAGGCGATGTCGAAATGATCCTCGATCGCGCCCTTGCCGCGCCCGGTGACAAAGATCATCTGTTCGATCCCCGCCTCCCGCGCTTCATCGACGGCATATTGGATCAGCGGCCTGTCAACGATCGGCAGCATTTCCTTGGGGATAGCCTTGGTCGCGGGCAAGAAGCGGGTGCCAAGGCCAGCAACCGGGAAAATGGCTTTGCGAACTTTTTGCAATTTTTCCTCCTTATTCAGGATAGCTTGTCACCGAATTTCGCCTGCAGCTTGGCGATTTTCGGCGGAATGGTGGCGATGCAATATGGGTTGCGCTGTCCGTCATTGACCCAATAATTCTGGTGATAATCCTCCGCCGGCCACCACTCGCCCCCCTCTATGCTGGTGACAATGGGTTCAGGCCAGCTGGGCGCGGCGCGGGTAATTGCCGCCGCCGCTTCGGCGCGTTCGGTGGCGTCGGTTGGGAAAATCGCGCTGCGATATTGGGTGCCGATGTCATTGCCCTGCCGGTTCAACTGGGTCGGATCATGCGTTGCGAAAAAAACATCCAGCAATTGGGCATAGCTGATGACCGTCGGATCATAGTTGATGCGAATGGCTTCTGCATGGCCGGTGGTTCCGGCACAGACGCTTTTATAATCAGGATTGGCCACATGGCCGCCCATATAGCCCGCCTCGACATGGGTGACGCCCGCCAGCTTGGTGAACACCGCCTCTGTGCACCAGAAACAGCCGCCGGCAAAAATGGCGATGGCTTGGGTCATATCAATTTCCAGCGGGCTGCGGCGTTGCGGGATGGCTGATGTCGGGCCGCACGCCGGGCACCGGCACCACGTCGCGCCGGTCGAGCAGCGCGGGGCGGGCATTGGCATCGCGCCCCTTTGCCGCCGCCATTGCCGCCAGCTCATTTTCAATCGCGGCGACGCGGTCCTGCCAACGGTCATGGGTGCGGCCATAAAAGCCCGCCCCATCGTGGTCGGGGCCGAAATGTTCCCAAAATTGCACCGGCGAGCGCGCTTCATAGCCCGCGCGGGCGAGCAGCCAGACCGACAGCCG
>CAUJJQ010000143.1 GCA_963205285.1 Pseudomonadota bacterium
GTAGGGTTAGCCGGACTTTCGAGGTAGAGCATGGCAACCCGCCCGCCCTTTTTCGCGGCAAGTGCCTTGGCAGCGGCCAGCACATCGGCAATTTCGGCGGGCGATGCCTCGGCCGGAAAGTCGAGATATTCGACCCCATAACGCCCCAAAATCTTGCCGATCATCGTTTCGGTCGCGGCATATAGCGGGCTGGAATGGACGATGACATCATTCTGCCCGACATGCGCCAGAAACAGGGTGGCGATGGCCGACATGCCGCTGGAAAAAACCAGCGCATCCTCCGCCTCATCCCAAATCGCCAGCCGATCCTCCAAAATCTCCTGATTGGGGCCGTTAAACCGCGAATAGACGAGGCCGTCTGCCCCGCCGGGGCGTTTGCCCGTAATCCCTTCAAAATGGCGTTTGCCCGCCGCCGCATTTTCAAAGGCAAAGGTGGAGGTTAGGAAAATTGGCGGCTTCAGCGCCCCTTCGGACAGCATCGGGTCATAGCCAAAGCCCATCATCTGCGTCGATGGGGACAGGTTGCGTCCGGCAATGCGGGTGGATGCGGGCTTGGGTTTCCGGCGCGGTGTCGCGGGGGGCAAAGTGTCGGTCATGGGCAATCCTTGAACAAATTTTCGGTTGCCCAAGGACTAGCAGAGGCGCTGGCGCGATGCGAAACTAATCTTCCACAATCAGACTATTGTCGCGCGTTTCTGGCAGCAGCCATGTTGCCACCCCGGCGGCCGCGATAATCAGCGCGACATAGCCATAAAACAGCCCTTCCACACCGATTTTTTTGAGCCATAGCGCCACCAGTTCGACCGTTCCGGCAAAAATCGCATTGCCGATGGCATAGGGAAAGGCGACCCCCAGCCCCCGGATATGCGCGGGGAAAAGTTCGGCCTTCACCAGCGCATTATTGGCACTGTACCCAGATTGGAGGGTCAGCGGCACCAGCAACAGCGCGGCGGCAACATAGGGGGATGTCACCTGCTGCATCGTCAGGAAAAAGGGGATGGCAGCAATCGACCCGCCGATGCCGAATAATAACAGCATTGGCCGTCGTCCGAAACGGTCGCCCAGCGCGCCAAAAACCGGTTGCATCAATGTGAAATAGACCAGCGCAAAGGCCACGATATAAGTGGCGGTCGCCTTGGAAAAACCGACGCTGTTATAGAGATATTTCTGCATGTAAGAGGTGAAGGCATAGGCCCCCAGCCCGCCGCCTGCCGATAATATCGCGACCAATATCGCGCTGCGCCGGTGCGCGCGCCACAAATGGCGCAGCGTTGATTTGGGCATCCGCGCTTGGTCGAGATTTTCGAAACTCTGCGTTTCGGCCATTTTGCGGCGCATGACATAAACGCCGAGCGCCAGCGCCGCACCAATCGCAAAGGGGATGCGCCAGCCCCAGGCGCTTAGTTCGGCCTCGCTCAGCAGGCTTTGCAGCAATACGGCCACGAAAATCGCGCATAATTGCCCGCCGCATAAAGTCATATATTGGAAACTGGCCCAGAAACCCCGGTTTTTGCGCGGTGCCATTTCGGACAAATAGGTCGCGCTCGCGCCATATTCACCGCCAAGCGACAGCCCCTGTATCATCCGTGCGGCGATTAAAATCACCGGTGCCCACATGCCGACGCTGGCATATCCCGGCGCAACGGCAATCAGCATCGAACCGGCGAACATCAGTGCGACCGACAGCGTCAGCCCCGCCTTGCGCCCGCGACGGTCAGCAAAAACCCCCATGACATAGGCACCGATGGGCCGGACGATAAAGCCGACCGCAAAGACGGCAGCGGTGTTGAGCAGTTTCGCCGTCTCATCCCCCGCCGGAAAGAAAATTGGCGCGAAATAAATGGCAAAGCTCGCATAAGCGAACCAGTCATACCATTCGACCAGATTGCCCGCCGACCCGGCGATGATCGAACGGAAACGCTGTGGGCTGATGCGCGCGTCGCTTGTCTGGTTCATGGCCCCACCCCTATCAGGCTGATTTGCCGCCCATAGCCATTTTCCCCGTTCAGGCAGGCGCGGCGATAGCTGAAAAAATTGTCGGCATCGGCGCAGGTATCGCGCCCCAATATGTCAATCTGCCGCACCCCCGCACCAGCCAGCCGTGCGGCGACATAGGCGGCAATGTCGAAATGCGCATGGCCGGCGCGTCCGTCCTGAAAAAAACGGGCATTTTCGCCATCCGCATCGCAAAAGCGTGCGCGAAAATCCAAATCCACCTCATAAGATGCGCGGCCGATGCACGGGCCGATGGCGGCGCGGATCTGCGCGCGTGACGCGCCCTTTGCCTCCATCGCATCCAATGTCGCATCGGTTACGCCCGTCAGCGCGCCCTTCCACCCGGCATGCGCCGCGCCAACCACCCCCGCCGCCACATCGGCAAACAGGACGGGGACGCAATCGGCGGTCAAAATGGCGAGGAGGACGCCGCGCGTTGCGGTCACCAGCGCGTCCGCCTCTGGCCTCGCCGCCTCTGCCCATGGCGCATTGAGCATCGCACATGCGCGCCCATGCACCTGATACACACCGCACAGCGCCGCGCCGGGGATCAGCGCGTCGGCGCCGATGCGCCGGTTGCGCGCGACAAGCTCTGGCACGTCGTTCGAACCTGTCCCGCAGTTGAGGCTGGCGAGTTCGCCGCTCGACACCCCGCCCTTGCGGGTGAAAAAACCGTGGGGCGCGCCATCAAGTGCGCTGCTGGTCAAATAGGGGGTCATAACCGTGCCATCCAGATGCGATCATCATCGATCTGGTCGCCAACGCGATAGGGATTTTTGCCAATTTCAGTAAAGCCGTGGCGCGCATAAAACCGCTGCGCGCGGTGGTTTTCGACAAAGACCGACAATAAAATCCGGGCCTTGCCGCGTCGGCGCGCCTCCGCCATTGCCCATGCCATCAACGCGTCGGCAGCCCCCGAACCCTTGGCGCGGGTGAGGAGGTAAAAATGGTGTAATTCGATACTGTCGGCCGCATCGCCATAATCATCGGGC
>CAUJJQ010000144.1 GCA_963205285.1 Pseudomonadota bacterium
TAAAGGCATTGGCGTCCAAGTCACTGTCCACGGTGCGGCCCAGCGCGCGCGCCACACCGTCGATCTCGGTATCATAGGGGTTGGCACCGCGCCCGACGATGGCCATCGGCGCGCCACGCTGGGCAATCGCCACTGTGTCGATGTTGAGCGCGATGGTGATTTTGTCGAGCGGCACTGTCGGGTGCGCCGCATAATGATAAGCGCCGAGCAGCCCTTGCTCCTCGGCCGTTGTGGCGATGAGGATGACATCCCGGTCCATCGGCGCGCCCTGCCCCAGGCGTCGCGCCACCGCGATCATCGTCGCAATCCCGCTCGCATTATCGACCGCGCCGTTGCAGATGCGATCGGCGGGACCCGCCGGGCGACATTCGCCCAGATGATCCCAATGGCCGGTAATCAGCACCGCACCCGCATCACTATGGCTGCCCGGGCGGCGCGCAACGACATTGTAGCTGTTGAAATCGCGGCGCAGCGTCGTCACCTGCACATTCGCGCGGGGGGCAAGGTCGATGGCGGCAAAATCATCTGCCGCAATATGGGCCAGCACGTCCGCCGCATTCCGTCCCGAAAGGCTGAATAACCGCGCGAGCGTCGGGTGGTCGATCACCCCTTCGATACGCAGCGACAGGATACGCGCCGCCAACTGCATCCGCCCGCCGCGATATTGGCGCTGGATGGCGGCAAAGGGAAAACGCGCGGGCGGCACCGACCAGATGCCCACCGCCCCTGCTGCTGCCAGCGCGGCGCGGCGCTGTTCGGCGCTCAGCGCATTATCGCCGGGCCTGTCATCGGTCACCATGATGGCGATTTTGCCGCGAACGTCACCGATAACGCTGCCATCGGCCCCAACGCCGTGCCCGACGAAAATCAGCGGCACATCGTCCAGTTCGACGCGTCCACCCGCAGGGGCACGGTTGACGATGTGGAGGCCATCGACCATGCGCCCCGCGCGGTCGCGCACCATGGTCAGATCATCGACATAGCCCAATGTCACCAACGGCACCGGCTGATACCAGCCGCCTGAGGCATCCGCCCCGCCAACAAACCCCGCTGCGGCAAAGGCCTGCGCAATATATTGCGCCGCCAGCGTTTCGCCCGCCGTTCCGGGCAATCGTCCGAGCATTGCATCGTCGGACAAGGCGGCGATGTCCGCGCGCAATTCCGCTTCGGTCACCGGCGTGTCGGGCACGGCGTTCTGCGCATGAAGGGGGGTTGCGGCGACGAGCGCGGCGGCGAACAGGATGCGGGATGGCTTTTTCATCGACGCGCTTCATGCCGATGATTTCGCAGCCATGCAATATCTACATATGTATGCAAAAAAGGCCGCGACGGTTGCAATTACGATCCAGAGGATTAGCCTTCCTGGATGCTGAAATGAGCAAGGGGAAGAGTCATGTACGCGGTATTGCCAATATTTGCCCTTTTCGCGGTCATATTTTTGTTCGCGGCGGTCAAAATGGTGCGTCAGGGCTATAATTATACCATCGAACGCTTTGGCCGTTTTACCAAGGTGGCGTACCCGGGGCTGACCATCATCATTCCGATCGTCGAACGCGTCGGGCGCAAGGTGAATATGATGGAACAGGTACTCGACATTCCGGGGCAGGAAATCATCACCCGCGACAATGCGATGGTGGGCGTTGATGCGGTAGTTTTCTTTCAGGTGCTCGACGCGGCCAAGGCCGCTTATGAAGTCAGCGATGTCTATTTCGCGATCATGCAGCTCACCACCACCAATTTGCGCACCGTCATGGGTTCGATGGATTTGGACGAAACACTGTCCAAGCGTGACGAAATCAACGCCCGCTTACTGTCGGTGGTTGACCATGCCACCCAACCATGGGGGGTGAAAATCACCCGCGTCGAGATAAAGGATATTCGCCCGCCCGCCGACATTTCCAACGCCATGGCGCGCCAGATGAAGGCCGAACGCGAAAAACGTGCAGTCATTCTGGAGGCGGAGGGGCTGCGCGCTGCCGAAATTTTGCGCGCAGAGGGCGAAAAGCAAAGCCAGATTTTGCAGGCGGAGGGGCGGCGCGAAGCCGCTTTCCGCGATGCCGAAGCCCGCGAGCGTGAGGCGGAGGCAGAGGGTAAGGCGACCGAAATGGTGTCCAAGGCGATTGCCGATTCAGGCTCGCAAGCGATCAATTATTTCATCGCGCAAAAATATGTGGAGGCGGTGTCGCAGTTCGCCACCTCACCCAACGCTAAAACCATCCTCTTTCCAGTCGAAGCGACCCAGCTTATCGGCACCATCGGTGGCATCGGCGAATTAGCACGCGACGCGCTGGAGAAGAAATGATGGGCAATTTTTTCTCCACCTTGCCAATTTACGCGCTGTGGCTGATTGCCGGATTGCTACTGGTGTCGGCGGAAATGCTGCTGCCCGGCCTCTACTTACTCTACATCGGGATTGCCGCGCTGTTTACAGGAGCCATTGCATGGGCGCTGCCCATCGGCATCGAATGGCAGTTCGCCAGCTTTGCGGTGCTGGCGATAACGTCGGTTTTCATCGGGCGACGCTGGACGTCGAGCAATGCGATTGCCAGCGATGATCCGCTGCTCAACGACCGTATTGGCCGGTTGATCGGCAGTCAGGTGGTGCTGGTTGAAGCGATTGTTGGCGGGCAAGGGCGCGCGCGCGTCGGCGACAGCGAATGGAGCGTGGCAGGCAAAGATGCCCCGGTGGGCAGCCAAATGCGCGTCACCGGGGCACAGGGGAATGTCCTGACGGTCGAGCCGCAGTAACGCCCGGCTATCGTCCGAATAATTTGCCGGCAAAGCCCGCCAGATCGTCGAGCGGATTGCCGTCGCCATCGCGGTCGATCAGATTGGCGATCTGACCCAGCGCATTTTCGCCGCCCAATTGCGCGAGAATTGCCTGTAGA
>CAUJJQ010000145.1 GCA_963205285.1 Pseudomonadota bacterium
CGGCGTGATTGTGGCGCTGCCGCGGCTGATACCCGAAGCGGTGGGGCCGCTGCCCGCCAAGCTGCATTTTGAAACGCGCGCCGCGCGTTCGTCGATGGCATTTGTTTGGCAGGCGCTGCGCCATGGACTTTTTGGCCCCAAGCCCGACATGATTTTTTGCGCGCATGTCAATTTGGCCGCGATAGCGTGGGTCTGCGCGCGGCTGCGCGGTGTTCCATTTGCGCTGTTGGTTTTTGGCATCGACGTCTGGCAGGCTCCACCGTCGCGCCTCGCCGCATGGGCGACACGCCGCTGCGACTTTGTTTACAGTATCAGCCGCGTCACGCTCGATCGTATGCGTAGCTGGTGTCCGGTGGATGATGCGCGCACCGCAATCCTGCCTAATGCCATCCAGCTCGACGATTTCGGGGTCGGTGAACGACCGGCCGACCTTGTCCAGAAATATGATCTTGCCGGGCGCAAGGTGTTGATGACCTTTGGCCGGCTGCACAGCAAGGAACGCGCCAAGGGTTTTGACGAAATGCTCGACATTTTGCCGCGCCTTGTCCGCCATGACCCTGCCATCACCTATGTTATCGCGGGAACGGGTGATGACCGCGAACGATTGGAGCGCAAGGTTGCCGACTTGGGCGTGGGCGAACATGTGCGCTTTACCGGCCGGGTGGAGGAGGCACGCAAGGCCGACCATTATCGGCTTGCCGACCTATATGTCATGCCGAGCCGGGGCGAAGGCTTTGGCTTTGTGATTATCGAGGCGCTCGCCTGCGGTGTGCCGGTGGTGGCGAGCAGCATCGATGGCGGGCGCGAAGCGGTGCTTGACGGCGCGCTTGGTCCGATTGTCGATCCTGATGACCCCGATGCATTGTACGACGCGGTAATCGCCGGCGTTGGCGCGCCGCACGGCGTGCCGGCAGGCCTCAGCTATTTCGATTGGCCTAATTTCCGCGCGCGGATCAGGTCGGCGCTTGCTGCTGTTTTGGCGCTCGATTGAACGCCTGTGTCCTTGACCCTATTTGGGGCATCGTCTAGCAGCCAATGGACATGCGCAGCGCCGCACCAGCGACGCAATTGCGTGGGTGGTCGGTATCTGTCGGCAATATAAATGGGCCTAAACGCCCGAAATATTTGGGGATAAGCGTGAAAGCATCCGATATGCTGCGGATTTGCGGATTGGGCTTGCTGCTGGCCAGCTGCGCTGGTTCGCGCGGCGGGCCTGTGCCTTATGCTGATGCAGGGCTTGCCGCACCCGATCTGCCCATCGCGGTGGAGGCCGCGCGCGCCTATCGCGCTGGCGTGGGCGACGAAATTTCGGTTTCGGTTTTCGGATCGCCTGAATTTTCCGGTAACTTCACCGTTGATGAACGTGGCGAAATGCAAATGCCACTCGTCGGTGCCATTCCCGTGCTAAATCTCTCAGCGCAGGAAATTTCACAGGTCGTCGTCGCGCGGCTTGGTCAGACATATTTGCGCAACCCCGATGCGGTGGTCAATTTTCATGCGCGCACTTCCAACCGTGTAACGGTCGATGGGGCGGTCAAAACGCCCGGCAACTATGCCTTCACCGGACCGTTGACGCTGATGCGGGTGGTCGCGATGGGTGGCGGGTTGAACGAAAACGCCAATGCGCGCCGGGTCGTGGTTTTCCGCCGGATCAACGGGGTGGACAATGCCGCGGCCTTTGACCTCGCCATGATCCGACGTGCCGAAATGCCCGATCCGGAAATCTACGCCAATGATATTATTTATGTAGATGGTTCGGCGACCCGCCAATTATTCCGCGATTTGCTGCAAACAATCCCGCTTATCGCCATTTTTCAACCGTTTAATCGGCGCTAAAATATCATGAATGCTGCTCCTATTGCCGCGCACGGCCACGACCCCATCGACACGGCGGAGGGTGGACGCGCTTCCACATCGCCGATTGATTTCACGATCATTTTGTCCGCACTGATCCGTTGGCGCTGGCTGATGATCGGCGCAGTACTGCTCTGCCTGATTGCCGCAACAATATATAGTTTCCTATCGACCCCGCTTTATCGGGCCGCAGCGACGCTGGAGATTCGTCAACAGCGCGTGCAATTGTTGCGCGACAGCGAACTCGACCAAGGGGCATCGTACGACCCTAATTTCATGGAAACCCAGTTTGCTTTGCTGCGTTCGGGCTCGCTGGCGCAGCGGGTTGCGCGCGACATTCGCCTTGCTGCAAATCCGGCGCTCGGCGCGCCGCAAGGATTGACCCCTGCCGCGCGCGAAGGGCTGGCAATCCGTTATATCACCAAGGGCATAAATATTTCGCAGGTTGGCGGCAGCCGGCTGATTTTGGTGCAATTTACGGGCGATAATCCGCAAATCGCGGCTGATATCGCTAACAGCTATGTGCGCAATTTCATCCGTTCGGATGCTGACCGGCGCGTGGCGACAACCGCTTCGGCGCGCCAGCTTTTGTCCGACCGCGTCAATTCGGCCAAAGCCGCGCTCGAAACGTCGGAGCGTGCGCTTGTCGCCTATGCTGAGCGCGAAGGCATTGTGCAGGTGAACCCGATTAATACCGGTCAGGGTGCCGAATCGAGCGCGGACGGCTCGCTCGACGCCAATACATTGGTCGCGACTAACACCGCCTTGGCGACGGCGACCAACGAACGCATCACCGCGCAGCAACGCTATGAACAGGCGCGCCGTTCGGGCGTGCTGCGCGATTCGTTGGAAAGCACGGCGGTGCAGACGCTGCGCACCCAGCTGACCGAATTGGAAGCGCAATATGCGCAGGCATCGCGCACCTACCTCGACAATTATCCGCCGCAGGTGGCGCTGCGTGCGCGGATTGC
>CAUJJQ010000146.1 GCA_963205285.1 Pseudomonadota bacterium
ATGCCGATATTTTTGCGCTGGCACGACAAGGGGCGACGGTTGTTATCGCTGGGTTTTTCATACGTGGCGGGCAAAACTGGGGGCACCGCAGCTTTTTCCCTGCCCATGGAGCGGACAGCAGCACGGCGGAGATTCATGCCGCCTTTCTGGCGCAATTTTACACCGACAATGTGCCGCCGCGCCTGATTTTGATCGATGAAATGGCAGATGAAGCGGACTTGTTGCGGGAGGCGCTGACAACGCAGGCGGGACGCAAGGTGGAACTGTCGGTACCGCAACGCGGCGAACGGCTGCGCATGCTGCAACAGGCGGCGCGCAACGCCAATGAAGCGCTGGAACGACGGCTTGCCGAAAGCTCCACTGCCGCCAAAATATTGCGCGAAATTGCCGACCTCTTTGATATGGTCGAACCGCCGCAGCGTATCGAAATATATGATAACAGCCATATTTCCGGCACAAATATGGTTGGGGCAATGGTCGTCGCGGGGCCGGATGGGTTTCAGAAATCAGCCTATCGCAAATGGAATATCAAGCGCAGCGATACGGTGGCGGGGGATGATTTTGCGGTGATGCGCGAAGTGTTCAACCGTCGGTTTACCCGTGCGCTCGACGAGGATCCGGACAGGGAGTCGGGCAATTGGCCCGACCTTGTGCTCGTCGATGGTGGACGTGGGCAGATGTCGGCAGTCTGCGGTGTTTTGGCCGAATTGGGGGTGGACGATCTGCATATCGTTGGCGTTTCCAAGGGGCCGGATCGCAACGCCGGACGCGAACATTTCCACATGCCCGACGGGCGCGAATTTTCCCTGCCGCCCGGCAATGCGGCGCTGTTCCACATTCAGCGTTTGCGTGACGAGGCGCACCGCTTTGCAATCGGCGCGCATAGGCAAAAACGCGCCAAGGCGCTCGTCACCTCCCCGCTCGATGCGATCCCCGGCATCGGCCCGACGCGCAAGCGTGCGCTATTGCTGCATTTCGGCACGGCTCGCGCGGTGCGCAATGCCAGCGTGGAGGATTTGCAGCGCGCCAATGGCGTTTCGGCAGCGGTCGCGCAGCTAATCTACGATTTTTATCATGGCTGAACTGCGCGCCAGCGCCATCGTCTGCACGCTGCGCGCGCATGGCGAACATGGCGTGATTGCGCGCCTGTTGACGCGGGAGGTTGGCCTGCAAGCAGGCTATGTGCAGGGCGGGCGATCGAAACGGCTGCGGCCCATATTATTGCCCGGCAATGTGGTTGCGGCGCAATTTCGCAGCCGAACGGTCGAACAATTGGCGGCACTGACTCTTGAGTTGCAGGTCAGCCGCGCGCCATTGATGCACGAACCCTTGCCGGCTGCCGCGCTCGAATGGGTGACGAGTTTGACCGGCATGGCGCTGCCCGAAGGGCAGAAATACCCCGAAATATATGACGCGTTGGACGCGGTGCTGACAGCGATTGATGTTGGTGGGGTGGCACGGCGCTGGGCGATTGCCGTTGTCCGTTATGAGGTGCTGTTGCTTGAAAGGCTGGGCTATGGCGCAGAAATAGCACCGACGCATGATTTGATGACGGCGATGGATCGCAACCGTGTTGCGCTGAACGACCATATACTTCAGGGCTTTCGCAGCGATGAAATGGCGGCATTGCGCGAAAGATTGGTCGAAAGGCTGCGCCGCGCCATTGCCTGAAACGTCGCGATGTCCTAGGCGCAGCGGCGATGAAGATAGCGGTTTTCCCCGGCGACGGTATCGGCCCTGAAACTTGTGCAGAGGCGCTGCGCGTCCTCAACGCCATAGACTTGCCCGATGTGCAGTGGATGGAGGGGTTGGTCGGCGGTGCCGCATGGCGTGCGACAGGCCACCCGCTGCCACCCGCGACGATAGAGGTGGCGCATGCGTGCGATGCGATATTATTCGGCGCGGTGGGTGATTTTGCCTGCGACAAGCTCGACCGGCATTTGCGGCCTGAACAGGCGATTTTGGGCCTGCGCCGCGAATTGCAGCTGTTCGCCAATTTGCGCCCAGTGCGTGCAATCCCCGCACTGATCGACGCCAGCGCGCTCAAACCCGACATCGCGCGCAGCATCGACATGCTGATCGTCCGCGAATTGAACGGCGATGTTTATTTCGGCGAAAAGGGCCGCCGCCAAACGCCCGACGGACTGCGTCAAGGCTATGACATCATGTCCTATGCGGAGGATGAGGTGCGGCGCATCGCGCATGCTGCCTTTACCGCTGCGCGCGGGCGGCACGGCGCTGTAACGTCGGTGGACAAGGCCAACGTCCTCGAAACTTCGCAATTGTGGCGCGACGTGATGGTGGAGGTGGCGGGCGAATATCCCGACGTCACGCTCGACCATATGTATGTCGATAATGCGGCGATGCAGATGGTGCGCGCGCCGGGGCATTTTGACGTCATCGTCACCGGCAATTTATTTGGCGACATATTGTCCGATCAGGCGAGCATGTGTGTCGGTTCCATCGGCCTGCTGGCATCGGCCGCGTTGAACGACAGCGGCAAGGGTCTGTACGAGCCGATCCACGGCAGTGCGCCCGACATCGCGGGGCAGGGGTGCGCCAACCCGCTGGCGACCATATTGTCGGCGGCGATGATGCTGCGCCACAGTTTCGGGCTGGAGGCAGAGGCTGCTCGCATCGAGGGCGCTGTCCATCGCGCACTGGATGGCGGCGCGCGTAGCGCCGACCTGGGTGGGCAGCATTCAACCGAGCAAATGGGCGATGCGGTGTTGCGCGCGCTGGAAGTGGAAATGGCATGACCGACTTTACGCTGGAATCGCTGCGCGCGGCTGAGGCGCTCGTGCGCGAACAAGTGCCGCCGACGCCGCAGACCGCATGGCCTTTGCTCGCCGAACGCCTGGGTTGCACCGTCTGGGTGAAGCATGAAAATCATACGCCAACAGGGGCGTTCAAGGTGCGCGGTGCCATCACCTATATCGACTGGTTGCGGCGCACCCACCCGGAAGTGCAGGGCATTATCACCGCGACGCGCGGCAACCATGGGCAAGCACAGGTGCGCGCCGCGCGTGCCGCGGGTCTGTCCGCCACGATTTTGGTTCCCAACGGCAATGCCAAGGAAAAAAATGCGGCGATGCGCGCCTTTGGCGCTGAATTGATCGAACATGGCGATGATTTCGACACCGCCAAGGCAGAGGCGATGGCGCGCGCGCAGCAATATGGCCTGCATATGGTGCCGGGTTACCATGATGAATTGGTGCGCGGGGTCGCCAGCTATGGGTTGGAATTATTCGAAGCGGTGCCCGATTTGGATGCGGTTTACGTGCCGGTCGGCTGTGGTTCGGGCCTGTGCGGCACCATCGCTGCAAAGGAAGCCCTGGGTGCCAAGGCCAAGGTCATAGGCGTTGTTTCCGCGCATGTCGATGCGGCCAAGCAGAGTTTTGAGGCGGGCAGGCTGATCGGCAACGACAGCGCGCACAGCTTTGCCGATGGCGTGGCGGTTTGTACGCCGGTGCAGGCCGCGCTCGACTATTATGGGCGGCGCGCCGACCATTTTGTTGCGGTTACGGATGATGAAGTAGCGAACGCTATCCGCATCTTCTGGCAGGACACGCATAATCTGGCCGAAGGGGCGGGTGCGGTTGCGCTGGCAGCGTTGGTGCAGGAACGCGAGGCGATGCGCGGCAAAAAGGTGGCGGTGATATTGTCTGGGGGTAACCTCGACATGAGTCAGGCGGCAGAGGTTTTGTCAGGGCAGACGCCGATTGTCGCACCGTGGCAAATTACGCATGGATGGGAAATATGAAGCGGGATAGCGGGCGCAATCGGGACATCACCAAGAATTGGAAACCGCGCACGCGCGCGGTGCGTTCGGGCACATGGCGCAGCGCGCATGGCGAAACCAGCGAGGCATTGTTTCTGACGTCGGGCTATAGCTATGACGATGCCGAAGTCGCTGCTGCGCGGTTCAATGGCGATGCGCAGGGCATGACATATTCGCGCCTGCAAAACCCGACCGTCGAAATGCTCGAAGAACGTATCGCGGTTATGGAGGGGGCAGAGGCATGCCGCGCGCAGGCGAGCGGGA
>CAUJJQ010000147.1 GCA_963205285.1 Pseudomonadota bacterium
GCGCCTATACCGAACGGGCGCGCGGTGCATCCTCGACCGTTGAACAAATGGCATTTGTCGCCGGGTGCAATTTGATTGCACAAACGGTCGCGGGCGAAAAATATATGGGCCCCGATGGCACATGGCATACGCGCGATGGCAACCCGCCGCTGCGCGATTCGCGCTGTATCTGACCGGCGCATCGCATAGTGGCCGCCTAATGCCTCAAAAGGCCAATGCTGCACTGCAATAGTTGACTTGGCTGTCCGGCGTTTCTAAAGGGGCGGCGCCTCGGCAGCCGGTGCGCGCGACCCACGGCATCCTGTATGACGGGCTCCGCAGCGGCGGGGCCTTTTGATTATCGGGAATGGCGCATGGGTTCGACACCGGATGATGGGGCAGAGTTTGGCCAGGTTCAGGCGGACCGGCGGCTCGATCAATTGGATGCACGGCTGAATCAGATCGCTGCCAAAGAGGCGGAGCGGACTGGACAAATCAGCCCGCGCGTCGACGCCAATGAGCGTTTGGGCAACCGGGTATTGGCCGATTTGATCGGCGGTATCGCGGGGGGCGCGCTGATTGGTTGGGTGATCGACCATTTCGCCGGAAGCTGGCCATGGGGCTTCGTCATTTTCCTCTTTTTGGGAATTGTCGTCGCCTTTCGGAATATTTTTCGCATTGCCAACGCCGCCAGCAGGGCGTCGGCCGACGAATAGGGTGGTTAAAAGTGGCCTTAGCGGAACCCGCCAAGCTTGACCCGATGCACCAGTTTGCGGTGCAGCCGATTGCGCATCTGTTCGACATTGGCGGTCGCGGCGTTTACCTGACCAACAGCGCGGTCTGGATGATGATTGCCGGGCTTTTGCTGTGGATTTTCATGCTCGGTGGGATGAAGCGGCAATTGGTGCCGGGCCGCTGGCAGATGGCGGTCGAAGGCTTCACTGGCTTCATCGCTTCGATGATGACCGCGAATATCGGGCCGGAGGGGCGCAAATATACGCCCTATATCTTCTCGCTCTTCATGTTCATCCTGTTCGCGAATATCGTCGGGATGATCCCGCTCGGCCTGTTCGGCATCCACCCTTTTACCGCGACCAGCCATTTCACCATCACCGGCGTATTGGCCATCTTGTCCTTTTCGATCGTCCTGATCGTCGGATTTTGGAAGCATAAGCTGCATTTCTTCAGCCTGTTCGTGCCGCACGGCACGCCTGTATGGTTGCTGCCGCTGATTCCGCCGATTGAATTTGTGTCGTTCATGGTGCGCCCGTTCAGCCTTGGTCTGCGGCTGTTTGTCGCGATGACCGCCGGGCACGTGCTGCTCGAAGTATTCTCCTCCTTCATCATTGACTCGCTGCATGCCGGCCCGGTGCTCGGCGTGCCGATTTCGCTGGCGTCGATGGCGCTGATGGTGGGGATTAGCGCACTGGAACTGCTGGTGGCAGGTATTCAGGCATATGTTTTTGCGCTTCTGACCTCGCTCTATCTCAATGACGCGGTCAATTTGCACTGATTTTTCGACTTTGTTTCAACGATTTGGTTTTTTAAGGAGTTATCAAAATGGACGCAGCAGCAGCAACGCTCATCGGTTCGGGTCTCGCCGCCATTGGTGCGGGTATGGCCGCCATCGGCGTGGGTAATGTTTTCGGCAGCTTTCTGGAAAGCGCGCTGCGCAATCCGGCGGCAGCCGACGGTCAGCAGGGCCGCCTGTTCATCGGCTTCGCGGCTGCTGAATTGCTCGGCCTCCTGTCCTTCCTTATCGCCATCCTTCTCTATCTGAAGGCCTAATCGGGTCGGTGCGTCGCCATATGGCGGCGCGTTTCCCCCTTTTTGCGATAATCTAGGTACGAGTTTTACCCATGCCGCAAATCGACCAACTCAGCGAAAGCTGGTTTGCCGTTTCCCAGCTGTTCTGGCTGGCAATCGTCTTTGGCGCCGTCTTTTTCATCATCGGCCTCTATATGTTGCCCAAGGTGGAAGCGACGGTGGACGCGCGCGACCGCAAAATTGCCGAAGATTTGGCGTCGGCCAAGGCGGCACGCGATGCGGCGGACGGCTTGGAAGAGGATTATCGCACCGGCACCAACCGCGTACGCGGTGATGCACAGGGGCTGATTGGCAAGGCCAAGGATAAGGCTGCGGTCGATACTGCCAAACTGGTCGCCAAGGCTGATGCCGCGATTGCCGATAAAATGGCAGCAGCAGAGGGCGCGATTGCTACGGCACGTTCGCAGGCTTTGGCCGAAATCGAACAGGTGGCGAGCGACAGCGCCAGCGCACTTGTTGCGCGACTGTCGGGGGCAAAAATCTCCGCAAGCGATACCAGCGGCGCAGTAAAGGCGGCACTCAACCATGGCTAATCTGCATCTCATGCTGGCCGAAGCGGGGCATGCCGCCGCAGCGGGCGCGGCGCACCATGCGCCGCAACCCGAAATCTGGGGCCTTGGCCCGGTTTTCTGGGTGTCGCTGTCGATGACGATATTTTTCGCGATATTGCTGTGGAAAAAGGTTCCGGCAGCGGTTGGCAAGATGCTCGACGGGCAGATCGCCACCATTCGCCAGCAGTTGGACGAAGCGTCCAGCCTGCGTCAGGAAGCCGAAGCGCTGAAGCTCGAACATGCCAAGCGGCTCGCCAACCTCGACGGCGAAGCAAAGCTTATGCATGCCCGCGCGGAGGAGGAGGCAAGCCGCCTCATCGCCAAGGCAAAGTCGGACGCCGAAAGCCTGATTGCCCGCCGCCAACGCATGGCGGAGGATCGCATTGCCGCTGCCGAACGCAGCGCGATTGCCGAAGTGCGCGAACGCGCCGCTAACGCTGCCGTTGGTGCCGCCCAATCGCTGCTTGCCGCCAAACATGATACCAAGGCAGATACGCCGGTGGTCGATCGGGCGATTGACGAGTTGAGCGCGCTCTAGGCACAAATAACCAACCGACCAAATGAGGGGGTGGGCAATTTGTCCGCCCCTTTCTATTTGGAGGAAATGGGCGACCCATTTTCCCCCGACCGCTTTAACGAAGAACGTGCGACATACAGCGTGCGCGGCGGCGATCAGCCCGATCTGGAAACGGGTGTGGCGGCGATCCGCGCTGCGATCGGCCATATGCGCGCCACCCCAGGCGTTTATCGCATGGTCGATGCGCGCGGCGATGTCCTATATGTGGGTAAGGCACGCGCGCTGCGGCAGCGGGTGACGAACTACACCCAAACCGCGCGCCTGTCGCAACGGCTGCAGCGGATGGTGGCGCAAACCCGGTCGATGGAAATCGTCACCACCGGCAGCGAGGCGGAGGCGCTGCTGCTCGAAGCGCAACTGATAAAGCGGTTTCGCCCGCCCTATAATGTGTTGCTGCGCGACGATAAAAGCTTTCCCTATATATTGCTGCGCAGCGACCATGATTTTCCGCGCCTGACCAAACATCGCGGCGCGCGTAAGGCCAAGGGGCAATATTTCGGCCCCTTCGCCAGTGCTGGGTCGGTCAACCAGACGTTGAACGCCCTGCAAAAAATGTTCCTGCTGCGATCGTGCAGCGACAGCTATTTCGCCAATCGGTCGCGCCCCTGCCTGCTCTATCAAATCAAGCGGTGCAGCGCGCCGTGCGTCGGGCGGGTGAAGGCAGAGGATTATGCCGAACTAGTTGGTGATGCGCGCGTATTTTTGGCCGGGAAATCGGTGGAAACACAGGCAAAGCTTGCTGGCGCAATGAACGAAGCGGCCGAGAATCTCGATTTTGAATTGGCGGCGCGGTTGCGCGACCGGTTAAAGGCGCTGACCTTCATTCAGGGCAATCAGGCGGTGCATGC
>CAUJJQ010000148.1 GCA_963205285.1 Pseudomonadota bacterium
AAAGCGGACTTGCCGGACACGACAACATTGCGGCCATGCTCCGCTCTGGTTACTAATTCTAAATCATGGAGAACCAAATGCGGCGACGTCACGACATCATGTCAATCTTGGCTGCTGTTTTGCTTACAGGCTGCTCGGCGCAACCGACAACTTGCGATTCACTCATTGTCGAAAATATATGGTTTAATGAATTAGAGAGCCGGTATCCAATTAAAGTAGGGACGAATGTGGAGGCAAAAAACTGGGTCGAAAGAAACCAGTTTCAGACAAAGTGCCTTTATCTTCAACGTCCGGAATTTAAGGCGGGCATGGATTATTTTGAGACGCGACAATCTCGAGATGGCGATAGGGTTTTTCTTTTCACTCCCGCTGCAGTGACGGATACTCTAGTAGGCTTTGTCATTCTTGAAAATGATGTTCAAATTGTTGTTGTGGGCACGCTATAGTGCGGTTCTGATTAGCAATCGCAACGTCCGCTTCCCACAACATTCCAGCCATTACAGCTAGCCGCTTAGCATACTAAAACCTGCCATTCGTTCAGTTCACGCCTACCCGCTGTTTGGGGTTGCGCAGGTACAGGGCCGCCAACGCATTGTGCCAGAGAATTATCCGGAAGAAAGAAGAGAAAGAAGAAAGACGGGCCAGATGTGGTCTGTGCTTTGGGCTGTATCCCTTTTTCCTTTTTTCCTCTTTTTTCTTCTGACGAAAAAATCGGCACGACCCATCTTCTAACGCCACGCTAATTATAAAAAGAAGGGTTAGAGACTGTCCCCCTTTTCTTCGCGTCTTTGCGTGAAACACCCCCTCTCCCATGGTGAGAGGATACGAAGCCTTGGCCGAGCAGGCCTAGGCGCAGTTGGTGAGGGGCTCCGACGTTGCGGTTCGCGCGCCACCTCCCTCCATATCCTTGCCGCAAAATCGCAAATGCATTAGCATCCACCACCACAGAGCACGCCATTTTCAAACGGGAGACAGGGCCGCAATGCCATTGCTACGAAAGCCCTACCGGAAATGGCTTATCCTGATCCTGTTCCTCCTCGCCAGCTATTATGCCTGGACGAAGATTACCGCACCGCAGGGTGTCCAGAAGGTTGCGTTTATCCCGGCGGAAAAGAGCTGCCATATATCGGGACGGCTGAACTATTGCATTTACCGCGCAAAGGCGGGGACCAATGGCAATGTGGTCTACCATCTGCATGGCCGCAATCTGGATGCGCAGATCTGGAATGACGACACCTATTGGACCGCTTTGGTGCAAGCCGATTGGCAGCGGACAAAGACCCTGCCGCCGACGGTTGTGGTCGCCTCCTATGGCCCGACCTGGTTGCTGACGCCGAAGGGGAAGAAGCAGGATAGCGGGTTGCTCGACGATTTCATGGCCAAGCTTCCCGAGATGGATGCGAAGACTGGAGCGCCCGGACAACGGCTGTTGCTGGGCGAGTCCATGGGGGGTCTCAATGTCCTGATCGCCGGCCTCACCCATCCGCAGCGTTTCGCCAGAATCGCCTCGCTATGCCCGGGTGTGTACGCGACATCTCCCTTTGCGTCATTTTCCGCGATGCGCGCTACACTGGTGCGGACGGGGGCGGATCCCAGGATCGGGTTCGGGATCTGGCTGTTGGCGAAAAGCTATGTAGCCGATACGGCGGAGTGGAAGCGTGTCTCTCCGCTGGAGCTGGTGAAGCGCGCCGATGCGGATTATCCGGCGCTCTATCTTTCGAACGGCCTGTACGATGCCTATGGCAATTTCGAAGGGTCGCAGATGCTCGCCACCAAGGCGGCGCAGCGGGGCATGGCCGTGGAATGGCATCCGCTTTATGGCGGCCATTGCGCCATCGACACGTCGTCACTGGCGCGCTTTCTGGCGTCCTGAACGGGAAGGCCGGATGCAGCCTCCCGCCATCGTCGCAACGGCGTGCGCTTTTTAGAAACGATTGCCGCGCTTGCCCCAATTGCCCTGATCGCATTCGCCGCGGAATTTTGTCTGGCCGTCAATCTTCATGCGGCCGGTCCGGCGGTTGATTTCCAACCTTGGTTTGTTAAGCCCGTTCAACCGGTAGCGTGCGGTGATCGTGTCCGGGCCGACGTGGACATTGTCGAGTTCCCACCAGCCGTTGTTGCCGCCGCTGTGGATCGTCGGGATCAGCTTTCCGGTCAGGTGGATGCGGCCCCAGTCGTCGTGCAGTTCAATCTGCACTTCGGAGTCAAATTCCTTCGTGGTGTTCTGGATATAGGTTTCGGGCACAAACTTGTTGCGGCGGTGGTCCCAGGAATAGCCGGTGGACAACGACGTCCCGGGCTTGCGGCCTTCGCCCCAGCAGATCAGCGTCAGGCTGTTTTCGGCATTTTCATATTCATAGTCGTCGTAGCGCTGCGCCGAGGCGCTGCCGGCGGTGAGGGCGGCTGCCGTAAGCGCGAGGGTTGCGGCGGTGAGTATAACCGGTCTTTTCATACAAAGGGCCTTTCAATCGGGAGGACGAGGTGTCGACTCCGGCTCAGGATATGGTGCCTGCAGCGCTGAAATTATCGGGCAGCGGCAATTATGCAATGGGATTTTGTCCCCATTACAGAGCTCAGGCCCTTAACCGGCAGGATCCCGATGCTTCGACCCGATGGCGAACAGCAGGCTGGCGATCCACCACAGTGTCGACAGCGCAATCGTAAACACCCCGCCCTTAAAATCGCCGCCCCATATGCCGCCGAGCAGGCCGATGGCGCATTGTGTGGTTCCGGCGGCAAGCATCGCGGCGGGCATGATGTTCCGGTGGAGGCTGGAAAGCCATGCGCCGATAATGGCGATCAACAGGACGAGGCTGAAAAGCAAGTTCACGGCATCGCCTTCGCCGCCGATCATACCGACCGCCAGATTGGACCAGAAGACCAGAAAGCCCGCCAGAATGGCAAGAAACCCTCCCGCGCGGGAAGCCCAGTTGTTGGTCAGGAGGACGGTCAGTTCCGTCAACGCACCGATAATTCCGAATATGACCGTTGCGAAGATAAAGTCGGCTGCGGTCCAATTGACTTCACGGGTGAATTGCATGGCGACGAGCGGTGTCAGGACCAACAGGACCGCGCCGCCCCAACCCAATATCCGCCAGATTGGAATGCGTCGCGGTCCTGGCCCCCCAAACCCAATGTCGTTCATCAAATTTTTGCCCCATTTGGTGATTGTCCGCAAAGCATTGGCAGACTAGGTGGTGAGCGGCATGATGGGGCCGTGAGCAATTGGTGAATAATGGACGGGGCAAGCTTATATTTCGATGATTTCCGGCTTGATCCGGAAAATCGGCTGCTGACGCGTGACGGGGCACCGGTGGAGCTGAGCGGTCGCTATTTCGACGCCTTGGCCCAGCTGGTCGGCGCGCCGGGCAAACTTGTGTCCAAGGAACGGTTTCTGGAAGACGTCTGGCACGGCGTGCCGGTGACCGATGAAGCCCTCACCCAATGTATCCGGACGCTGCGGCGCGTGCTGGGCGATAATGCAGCGCGACCACGCTTCATCGAGACTGTGCCCAAATATGGCTATCGCTTCATTGCCGATGTGTCGGTGGGCGCGCCAGAGGTTACCGCGCCCATGGTTGCGCCCTTGCCCCTTGTCGGGGCGACACTTCTGGAAGCGCCGCCCTTATATGCCTTTGACTGGGCGCGCTATTGGCTGCTGGCGGGGGCAGGCGTTGCCGGTGGTGCTCTGGCCGGGGTCGTTGGCGGGTTGTTCTACGGATTTGTCGCCGCGGATCAAAGCACGCAGGCCGGCAGTTCGGTGGTGATGGTGTTGGCCGCGCTGACCGTTCTATTCTCCATATTGGGTGCGGCGGGGATATGTCTCGGCCTTGCCGCGGTCGCGCAGCGCCGCGCCGGTTGGGCCGGCCATATGGCGGGCGGCTCCATCGGCGGGATGATCATCGGCGGATCGGTCAAACTGCTCGGGCTGGATGCGTTCAGCCTGTTGTACGGAAGTGCGCCTGAAACCATGACCGGCGGAATAGAAGGTGTCGTCATCGGCGCCGGGGTCGGCCTTGGCCTGTGGTTCGCGCGCGAAGCGGGTCCGGTACGGCTATGGCCCGCCGCATTGATCGGCTTGGTAATCGGGGTGGCGATCCCGGCGCTTGGCGGCAAATTACTGGGCGGCAGTCTTGTCGCGGTGGCGCAGATGCTCCCGCAATCGCAATTTCGCCCTGACGAGATTGGCGGGCTGGTGGGCGAAAATGGTTTCGGCCCGGTCAGCGCCATGGTTTCGGGCGCGCTTGAAAGCCTGCTGTTCGTCGGCGGGGTGGTCTGGGCCATGTCGCTCGCGCGACGGCAGATGGACAAAAGAAGTAATAACCGTATAGGTTAATTTTATTGACATAGTGACGCTAAAAAGGTAAAGACGGCCAAACTGGACCCACCGCGTCCACATTCTACCTTTTACCCAAAAGCAAAGGATATCCCATGCCTTCCAAAACCACGCCACCTGAGTGGCGGCGGGCGTTTTTGCGTGCGCTTGGCCGCTGTGCCAATGTCCGCGAGGCCGCGCGTGCCGCCGGTATCGACCATGCCACCGCCTATCAGTACCGCAAAACCAATCCCCAGTTCGCCCGATTGTGGGAGGACGCGCTTGCATCGGGTCGGGCGGCGCTGGCAGCAGGGCGCGTGCCTGAAAACGTCGCGCTGGAAGATGCGCGGCCGCGCACCATCCGGTCATCGCGCAGCGGGAAAACCTGCGTCATGGCGACCGGCGCAGGGCGCTGGAACGAGACGGTGGAGGAGGCATTCTTCACCCGGCTCGCCGAAACAGGCAATGTGCGGGAGGCTGCGCGGGCTATCGGCATGTCGACCACGGCGCTCTACAACCGCCGCAAGATCTGGCCCGCCTTCGACAAGTGCTGGGATGAGGTGGTGACCCTCGCGACCGAGCGGCTGGCGCTATCGCTGCTGACCTCGGCCAATAATCTGCTGGAACAACAGGAACCACCGCTGCCCGAATTTGCGGACATGTCGGTCGATCAGGCGATCCGTGTGGCGCAACTTTACGAAGCACGTCTGCGTCAGAATGGCCGCCTGCGCCGCTACGACCGGAAACGCCCGCCGGTCGATGTCGAGAAGGTGAAGGAAGAAATCATCGAGAAGTGCGAACGCATGGCCCGGGCCGCGCAGAAATGAGCAAACGCTTTTTCGATGCTGTCCAAAGCCCCTTTGGCGCGACCGCGATCCAGCAGCTCGACGAGCGCAAGGCGTTGGCGCTCACTCGTGATTTTCCCACCTTCCACCATGAAGGACAATTGCCGCCCGATAGCGACTGGCGCACCTGGCTGATCATGGCGGGGCGGGGCTTTGGCAAGACGCGCGCCGGGGCCGAATGGGTGCTGGCGCAGATGCGCGCCCATCCCGGCTGCCGCATCGCGCTCGTCGCCGCTACGCTGGACGAAGCGCGCCGGGTGATGGTCGAAGGGCCGTCGGGCCTGCTGCGGCTGGCATCCGAAGGCGAGATCGTCCAATGGTCGGCGGCGCAGCGCACGCTCTGGTTCGAAAATGACGCAGAGGCGACCCTCTATTCCGGAGCCAACCCCGAAGGTCTGCGCGGGCCGGAGCATCATTTTGCCTGGGCGGACGAGCTGGCCAAATGGAAGCATCCGGTCGATAGCTGGAATAACATGCAGATGGGCCTGCGCATGGGGGCGCTCCCCCGCGTGGCGGTGACGACCACCCCGCGCGCGCTGCCCTTGTTGCGCCGGATATTGGAGGCGGCGGACAGCGTGCGCACCGGCGGGGCGACGTCGGCGAATCCGCATCTGCCCGAGCGCTTCATCGCGTCCATGCAGGACCATTATGGCGGCACGCGGCTCGCCCTGCAGGAGCTGGAGGGGCGTTTGTTCGACGATGTCGAGGGCAGCCTCTGGCCGCTCGACCTGATCGCGCGATGCCGGGTGGACGCCCTGCCCGGAGAGATTGTGCGCACCGTGATCGGCGTCGATCCCCCCACCTCCGCCAATGGCACCTGTGGCATCATCGTGTGCACACTAGCGGCCGATGGCATCGCCTATGTGCGCGCCGACTGTTCGGTCTCCGGTGCCTCGCCCGAGGGGTGGGCACGGGCGGTGGCCGAGGCGGCGCACGACTATGACGCTGACCGGGTGGTAGCCGAACGGAACCAGGGCGGCGCCATGGTCCGCTCCGTCCTGCTCGCCGCATCGGCGACCTTGCCGGTGGACTTGGTCCATGCGGCGGTGGGCAAGGCGGCACGCGCAGAACCCGTCGCCGCCCTGTTCGAAAACGGCCGCGCCTGTTTTGCCGGCGAATTTCCCGAGCTGGAGACCGAGCTAAGCGGCCTCGTCCCCGGCGGCTATGAAGGCGAAGGCAAAAGCCCCGACCGCGCCGATGCCATGGTCTGGGCAATCTGGGCGCTCCTGCTCCGCGGCAAAAAGCGCACACCGCGGATAAGTGTGCTTTAGGACGCGGGGGCAAGGGGACAATCGGCAATTTCCCTCTCCCCTTTAGGGGAGAGGATATGAAGCCTTGGCCGACAGGCCTAGGCGCAGTTGGAGAGGGGTTCCGACGGTGAGGGCAATGCGCGACCTCCCCCTCTCCACTTCGTCTAACGGCTAAAGCCGTAAGACTACGTACCTCTCCCCTAAAGGAGAGAGGGGGCAAGGGGAATGCGTTCGAGACTGTCTGAGATCTGCGAGGTTGGGATAATTTTGCTCACACAAAGACACGAAGGCTCAAAGGGAAGTGAAAAGAAGCGAGGCACCTA
>CAUJJQ010000149.1 GCA_963205285.1 Pseudomonadota bacterium
GTTGAGCGGCAATCTGGGAATACCGGCGGGGAAGCCGACGACCAGAAACCGCCCTTCCCACGCGATCGACCGCAGCGCGGGTTCGGCATAGTCACCGCCCACCGCGTCATAAATAACATCCGCGCCCTTGGGGCCAACCGCTGCCTTAAATTGCTCGGCCAGCACCTTGGAGGCTTCTTTGTCAAAGGGTTGCTGGGGATAGATGATGCAATCATCCGCACCCGCTGCACGAACCAGTGCCGCCTTTTCCGCGCTTGATACCGCGCCGATAACACGCGCGCCCATCGCCTTGCCAATCTCTACCGCCGCAAGGCCAACGCCGCCAGCCGCGCCAAGCACAAGCAGCGTTTCGCCCGCCTTTAGCCGCCCCCTGTCCTTGAGCGCGTGGATGGAGGTGCCATATGTCATGAGCAGGCTCGCCCCCTCGGCAAAGCTGTGCGACGCTGGCAGGGCATAGGCATTGGCGGCACGCACCGCCACCTGCTGCGCGAGCCCGCCATTGCCGCAGGCGGCGATCACCCGGTCACCCACCGCAAAGCCGCTAACCCCCGCGCCGACCGCGCGCACCACGCCTGCTACTTCGCCGCCCGGCGCAAAGGGACGTTCGGGACGGAATTGATATTTATCGACGATGATCAGCGTGTCGGGGAAGTTGATAGAACAGGCATGAACATCGACCAGTAACTGCCCCTCACCCGCCACCGGGTCGGGCAACTCACCCAGAACCAGGGCTTCCGGGCCGCCACATGCCGTGCTGATAAGTGCCTTCATAAACCCATCCTCTCCCAGTATCGCAACTATGCCATTGTTCCCGCCGCTATGAATCGGCAGGCCGTGGCGATAATTCTAAAGAGCGGTATGGAAAGCGCAAGCGGCAGAGGGCTATGCCGCTATATTATCCTTGGGCCGGAACCAGCCAGGGAGCATCTTCGGCCTGCCGCGCCTCATGCACGGATATGGCGTCATCTGCGGCCAGTGTGAGCGCGATTTCATCCAGCCCCTGCATCAGGCACATTTTGCGAAACGGGTCGATGGCAAAGGCGAAACGATCCTGCCGGTCGCTGGTGACAACCTGATTCTCAAGGTCGATGGTGATGATGGCGCCATCGGCCGCCACCGCCATCAGCCGCGCGATATGCACTTCGTCGAGCGTGACAGCGAGCACGCCATTTTTGAATGCATTGCCGGAGAAAATGTCGGAAAAACTGGGGGCAATGACCGCCTGCAACCCCATGTCGAGCATTGCCCATGCGGCATGTTCGCGGCTCGAGCCACAGCCGAAATTATCCCCCGCCAGCAATATCGGCGCGCCCTGATTTGCGGGCACGTCAAAAATATTGCCGGGTACGGCGCGCACGCTTTCAAACGCACCCCTGCCCAGCCCGTCGCGGCTCACAGTTTTCAGCCATTTGGCAGGGATGATGATGTCGGTATCGATATTTTTGGCACCCCAGGGGATGGCGCGCCCCGAAATCATGCGCGTGGCTTGCATGGCTTTTCCTTATTGCGCCGCAGCGGGAAAGGCAGGCAATTTGCCGACATCGCGCGCTTCATGCTGGATGATGACCGTCGCCCGCAAATTACGCGTCAACGCCTTGAAACGGTCGAACGAGGCGAGCGTATCGGCGCGGTCGCGGTTGAAAATCGGCACGCCATTCTGGTCATAATTTTCCTGAAAATGGGCAAGGTCGCCGGTCAGCAATACCGGCCCCATCGCCGCCAGCCGCACCAGCAGGCTGTGGTGGCCGCTGGTGTGCCCCGGCATGTTGAGCATCACCACACTGCCATCGCCGAAAATATCACGATCCCCTGTTACCGGGTCGACATTGCCGCCACCGGTCAGCCAATGGGCAAAGGGGGCGTTTTCTTCATTGGCCAAGCCTTCGCTGCGGATGTCGTTCCAGTCGCCCGCCCCGATCAGCAGCCGCGCATTGGGAAAATCACCGATCTGGCCGATATGGTCAAAATGGCGATGGCTGATCGCGATGATCGAAATCTGGTCGGGGCGCACGCCGAGCCGCGCCAGTTGGTCGCTGATGCTGATGGTCATGGCGGGTATCATCGGCCCGCCCTGTTCGCGCACTGCGCCGATCAGGCTGGCGGGCAGCCCTGTGTCCCACAACATATAGGTGTCGCCATGACGGATGAGGTAACAGCTATCGACCAATTGCCGCCGCGCACCGGGATAAGCATCTGTATCGGAAAACAGGCTGAGGTTGTTGACCATGATGCTACCGCAATCGAGCCGGGTCATCGTCAACGCCGCCGGTGTTGCCGGGGCGCTGGACTGCGCCTGCGCTGCACCAGTGGCGAGGCTGAGCGCCAGCGCGGATATGGCGGCAAACAGACGTATGATCATCTTCATCTTCACTCTCCCCTTCGCCCCCGCTTACAGATATTCGCGCACGTCGGTTAATCTGCCACGCACTGCCGCTGCCGCCGCCATCGCGGGGGAGAGGAGGTGGGTTCGGCTCCCCGGCCCCTGCCGCCCGACAAAATTGCGGTTGGAGGTGGAGGCACAGCGTTCCCCGGCGGGCACCTTGTCCGGGTTCATGCCCAGACAGGCCGAACAACCCGGTTCGCGCCATTCAAATCCGGCATCGGTGAATATGCGGTCCAGCCCCTCTGCCTCTGCCTGCGCTTTGACGAGGCCCGATCCCGGCACGACGATGGCCCAGCGGACATTTTCCGCCTTGCGCCGTCCGCGCAAAATGGCGGCGGCGGCGCGCAAATCCTCTATCCGGCTGTTGGTGCAGCTGCCGATGAAGATATTTTCAATCGCAATATCCTGCATCGCGGTGCCGGGGTTTAAACCCATATAGGCTAGGCTGGCGCGGGCCGCATCTTGCTTGGCTGGGTCGGCAAAGCTTTCGGGCGCGGGCACATGGCCGGTGATTGGTACGACATCTTCGGGGCTGGTGCCCCAGGTAACGCTGGGCGCAATGTCGGCGGCGTTGATCGGGACGCATTTGTCAAAAACCGCATCGGCATCGCTCGGTAGGCTTTGCCAATGGCGCACCGCCGCATCCCAAGCCGCGCCCTTGGGGGCCATGGGTCGCCCCTGCAGATAGGCAAAACTCGTCGCATCGGGGGCGATCAGCCCGGCGCGCGCGCCCCCCTCTATTGCCATATTGGATATGGTCAGACGTTCTTCCATCCCCATGTTGCGGATGGTTGAACCCATAAATTCAATGACATGTCCGGTACCGCCAGCGGTGCCAATCTGTCCGATGATGTGGAGGATGACATCCTTTGCAGTGACGCCGGGTGCCAATGCCCCTTCGACCACTACGGCCATGGTTTTGGATGGGGCGAGCCACAATGTCTGGGTGGCGAGCACATGTTCGACCTCGCTCGTCCCGATCCCAAAGGCAAGTGCGCCCAGCGCCCCATGTGCGGCGGTGTGCGAATCGCCACAGACCAATGTTGTGCCGGGCAGGGTAAAGCCTTGTTCGGGGCCAACGACGTGGACGATGCCCTGTCGCACGTCATGCGCGCCGATATAGGGCACGCCAAAGCTGCGGACATTCGCCTCTAGTGTGGCGAGCTGCGCGGCGCTTTCGGCATCAGCAATGGGGATGGGCTTGCCCGCCGCATCGACGCGCGGCGTGGTCGGCAGATTATGGTCGGGCACAGCAAGCGTCAGGTCGGGGCGGCGCACCTGCCGCCCATTTGCGGCAAGGCCGGCAAAGGCCTGTGGGCTGGTGACTTCATGAACAAGATGGCGGTCGATGAAAATCAGGCAGGTGCCATCGTCGCGGCGCGCAACGACATGCGCATCCCATATTTTTTCATATAAAGTGCGGGCTTTGGACATGATAGTCAGCGCCTATAAAGGCGCGGCGGGGATGACAAGGGCGCAAGCTTATTTTTTGCTGTCAACACCATGGGTCGCGCGGCCCGCCCGAATATCGCCGTGCCAGACCTTCACCCACCAATATCATGCCGAGGCTTTGGCCATTGCGCGTCAGCACCGCCAGCCGCCTGCCATAACGGTCATGGCTGCGACCATTGGCGGCGGGGTTGAGTGCGACCGGCCCGGCATTGAGCAAGTTTTGCAGCCGCACGGTCGCCCGGTCGCCCAGTTGCTGCTCATAGGCGCAGCGCGCTTGATGGGTTTCGGGCGTATCAATGTCGGCGACGCGGATTTTTTCGCCGTCCATCCAGATAGTATCGCCATCGACGACGCAGTTACGCCCGCCGCCTGTATGGCAACGTGAAAAATAGTGCCGCTGTGCGCTATCCCCGCCGGGTTCGATGGCAGGTGGCATATTCTGGGGCGTGCGGCCGGTCGGCGGCATGCCGGCAATATGTTGCGGATGATCGGCGGGCGGGCTGGCATGCCGCCCCCAGAAATAGCCGACTAGCAGCCCCAGAATGACCGCCAGCAGCAGGGTCAGCAAAATGTTCCGCACCCTATGCACCATCGATGACGTCGAATAGGGCGGCAATGGCGGTGCGTTCCGCGGCGCTGAGCGCGGGGTGCCAGACGTCAAATATCAGGACGATACGTTCGCTCTTGGCATGATTCCACGCTTCATGCTCAATTGAATCATCGAAAATCACCAATTCACCAAAGCGCCATGCGCGCGTCTGGTTGCCGACGCGCAGCGTGCCCTCCCCCGGCACAATCAGTGGTAAATGGCAGATAAGACGGCCATTTATCATGCCATGGTGCGGGGGGATTTGCGCGCTGGGGGCGAGGCGGGAGAACATGATGGTCGGCGCGCGGGTCGATATCCGGCACAGCGGCAGCGCATCCATCGCCGCCAGCGTCGCGGGAAAGCGCGCAGCAAGTTCGGCTATCGGCTGGCCATTTTCGGTGAGGTGGAGCGCGCTCCAGTCGGCATTACCCGCCATGCCGTGAAAATCGCGGTTGGGCCGGTCGCTCGCCGCCTGCAGATAGGGGGTGAAAATATCGCCCGCAGCCAATGCCGTGTGCAGTTCATCGCGGATGGCCGGTGCCGCCGCTTCGAGCCCGCCTGTCCATTCAAATTCGTCACGCTCGTAAAATGCGCGCTGCGGCAGGCCGGGGAAATAGTAAGCGCTGGGGCGCTGCAATTGAATCTGCGCTTTGCCCGCCAAAAGGTCGAGCGATTCGGCAAATGCCGGTGAAACGGCACCAATGCCGCGCGCGCCAAGCCCGCTGCGCAACGCATCATCAAATTGCGCTTCCAATTGCGCTAAGGCATCGCGCTGGCGCGTCACTTCCTGCACCAGAGCATCGGGTAGATCTTCGAAATTTGACGCTTGGCGCAAGCCATCGCGGTACCAACTCGCCGCCGCGCGCGCGTCCCCGGCGACACGCCGGGCATCCCCTTTCCACCCCCAGGCGCGGATGGCGCGCGGTTCATGCGCGATGAGATGGTCGGCCGCACCCTCCAGCCCCGCCATGTCGCCCGCGAGCCGGCAAGCCTCTGCCAAGAGCATCCACAATTGCGCATGGCCGGGGTGGCTTTCGGCAATCGGGCGCACGAGATCGCGCGCGCGCGCGCCGTCACCCGCCTGTAACGCCCCGGCTGCGGCATTTACCTGTTGCTCGATCGCCGCCCTATCCACGTCAGGTAATATAATGTGCGCTGGTTTTCGCCGCGACATCGTCGGCGCTGACCCCGTCGGCCAGTTCAATCAGTTTGAATGGGCTTTGGTGGTCGGCGCGGTGAAAGACGCATAAATCGGTGATGATCATATCGACGACATTTTTGCCGGTCAGCGGCAAGGTGCAGGCGGGGATGAATTTGGGGCTGCCATCCTTGGCGCAATGCTCCATCACGACGATGATTTTCTTGACGCCCGCGACCAGATCCATCGCGCCGCCCATCCCCTTGATCATCTTGCCCGGCACCATCCAATTGGCGATGTCGCCATTTTCGGCAACCTCCATCGCACCAAGAACGGTGAGGTCGATATGCCCGCCACGGATCATCGCAAAGCTCGCCGCGCTGTCGAAATAGGCGCTTTGCGGCAACTCGCTGATCGTCTGTTTGCCCGCGTTGATAAGGTCGGGGTCAATTTCATCTTCAAAAGGAAAGGGGCCGATGCCCAGCATGCCATTTTCGCTTTGCAGCGTCACCTCCACCCCCGGCGGTATATGGTTGGCAACCAAAGTCGGGATGCCGATACCCAGATTGACATAATAGCCATCTTGCAATTCCTTGGCAGCGCGGGCGGCCATTTGGTCACGGGTCCAGGGCATGATTATCCTCTTTATTGCTGAAATGGGGAAAGGTCAGGCAGGGGCAGCAGGAACCAGCCATTGCCCCAATTAGCGTCGATGGCGAGCGGGCTGTCCGGGTCGCGCAAATAGGCATAGGCTTCGTCCGCATCGGCGCGCGTGTCGCCAACCAACGCCAGCACGCAATGGCTTTGCGCAATGGCATGGCGTAGCAATTGCTTGCGTTCAAAGCCGGGGCGGGTGGTGACAATGGTGTCGAGATGATCGGGGTCGATGACGGCCGCAGCCAATCCATCGCTGATGTCCGCAGTTGCCGTTGTCGGGCGGTCGCTGACCCAGAAGATGGCGACGTTCGCCGCGCGGATTTCTGCCGTCAGTTGACGCAAATCGGCAAGGTCGCCGGGCACCGCGCTCCCCCTATCAGCGTCAAAAATGACGGCGGCGGGCCGTTCGCCACACGGCGCATAAGCAGGTTCGGCGAGCGTCAGCGGGTCAGCGAGGACGAGGCTGAGGACGGGCGCGCCCCCCGCCACCAGCTCGGCGCGTGCCCGCACATGCGCGATGATTGCGGCGCTGTCGCTATTGGCCGGGGGATTGGGCGCTTGCGCCACCGCGGGTGTCGCTGTGACCGCCGCCGGCTGCGTCGTTTCGGGGGCTGTTTCCGGGGCCGGTGCTGACGGCGGTATAGCCTCGACTTGTGCGATTATCGGCGAATCCGGCGCGCCGGCGTTCGCCGCTTCACCATCATCGCCCGCAACCCCCTGCCGCGCGATTGTGCCGGCAGCGAGCACCGGCAGCACCGCCGCGACACAGCCCGTCAGCAGCGGTGTCAGACAGAGGGTAAAGGCGAGCCTGTGATGCATCAGCCTGCGCCCTCATGCGTCGTCGATAACTGCGATAAGCTTGGCCAGGCAAGCCATGTGCCGATGGCAAAACAGGCACCCATGATAAAACAAATGACTGAAGTGATGGCGATAAAGGGCAAAGTCCGATTTTCCGGAATCCAGAAGGCTGGAACAAAAGCCATGATCGCGCGCGTCAGCAGAGCCGTGGCGATGGCAACCAAGGCCGTCCGTGCCAAGGGTGGCCGCCAGCTCACACCCGCTGCGCCAAAGGCAAAAGCCGCCCAAACGGCGAGGGTGGTGGCAATACAAACTGTGTCAATGGCGGGAACCAGCGATCCGCGCTCAGCCGCACGCGCAAGCTCTTCGCCCGCGCCAAAAAGCCGATACCAGTCCGGCCCGCCAATGATGCAACCGATGTGGAGCAGGCTTGCCGCGACGCTCATCCAGCCCGCCGCCAACAAGAACGGTCGCGCCGTCACTATGCCGTTACCCTTTCGCGCACAGTGCGAAACTCAATCTTCTTATCATATGGCGCGCCGATAATCATCCGCTGCACATAAATGCCGGGCAGGTGGATAGTATCGGGTTCCAGCGCGCCCACCGGCACGATTTCCTCCACCTCCACCACGCAAATTTTGCCGCAGGTGGCGGCAGGCAGGTTGAAATTGCGCGCAGTCTTGCGAAAAATCAGATTGCCGCTTTCGTCGGCCTTCCACGCTTTTACGATCGACAGGTCAGCAAAAATCCCCTGCTCCAAAATATAATCCTGCCCATGGAAGTTTTTGACTTCCTTGCCCTTGGCGACTTCGGTGCCGACGCCGGTGCGGGTGTAAAAGCCGGGGATGCCCGCGCCGCCCGAGCGCATCCGTTCGGCCAATGTCCCTTGCGGGCAAAACTCCACCTCCAACTCGCCTGCCAGATATTGGCGTTCAAATTCCTTATTTTCCCCGACGTAGGAGGAGATCATTTTTTTAATCTGGCGGCTGCGCAACAATTTGCCCAGGCCTTCATTGTCGATTCCCGCATTGTTCGACGCGACCGTCAACCCCTTGACCCCCGAAGCGACGATGGCGTCAATCAGACGTTCGGGAATACCGCACAGGCCAAAACCGCCCGCAGCAATCAGCATATCGTCACGGACAATACCGTCGAGCGCGGCGCGGGCATCGGGGAAGAGCTTTTTCATTGGATGATCCTTTTGCGCAAAACTTGTTTAGTCTTTAGGCCCAGTGCCGAGCAATTTCCACAGCGCTTCGAGCGCGGCGTCCGCATCGGTCACTTTGATTGCCGCCATGCCCAGCTGTGCCGCGCCTTTGCAATTCACCCCCAGATCATCGAGGTAGATGCATTGCGCGGGCGCGACGCGCAGCGCGGCCGCCGCCATCTGGTAAATGCGTGCATCGGGTTTGCGAATGCCAAGCTTGCTCGATTCGAACAGCACATCAAATCGCGCCAATATATCGCCTATTTCCACCGCCTTTGCCGCATCGCGCGCCATCCCCGCACCCTCCCCCACAGGCACATTATTGGTGATACAGCCGATCGCAATACCCGCTGCCTTCAGCCAATCGAGCGCTGCGACCATTTGTGGCCGCACCGCGCCCGACAGGCAGGCGATGACCGATGCGCCGTCGAGTGTTACCCCCTGCGCGCGCGCTTCGGCGGCAAATTCGCGGTCAAAGATGGCGGCGTCTATCTCTGCCCGTTCAAAGCGCGCCCAGGCATTATCATCGGCATTGGTGGCGTTGATCCGGCGGATGATGTCGCGCGGCAGGCCGCGCGCCGCCTCCAGCGCGTTGAACGCTGCAAAGGGCGAGGAGGTGATGACCCCGCCAAAATCCCACAGCACGGCGCGATAGAGGGATGGATCAGCCATATTGCAGCTTCAGCCCCGGCCGTGGCCAATCAATCACCGCCAGTCGCCCCGTTCCCGACAAAGTGACATAAGCGGTTTGCATATCCGCCCCGCCCCAGCAGATGTTGGTGGTGAAAATATCGTCGGTGGCAATGAACTCGACCAACTCACCCGTAGGCGAAATAACGCTGATGCCACACTCGCCGATGGTCGCGACGCAGATATTGCCGCCTGCTTCCACCCCCAGCGAATCAAAGAATTTATAGCCTGCCGGACGATAAAGGGGGATGCCCGGCCCGCCCGGCCCGGCGCTGTCGTCCACCTTGCCCGGTGCGATGATGTTAAAGGCGGTCAGGCGACATGTATATGTTTCGGCCGCATAAAGCGTCTTGCCGTCGGGGGACAGGCCGATGCCATTGGGGTTGTAACTGGGGAAGATAACCTCCTCCATAAAACTGCCGTCCGCCTTGGCATAGAAAATGCCAACGATGTCATGGCAGCGTTTGGCATAATCGACCTTGCCATGGTCGGTGAACCAAAAGCCGCCGTGGGCATCGAACACGATGTCGTTGGGACCGCGCAGCGTGCAGCCAAAATCCCCCGATTTATAAAGGATTTCCACTGCGCCGGTGGCAATGTCGATGCGCTCGATCCGCCCGCCCGAATAATTATCGGAAATGCCATGCGGTGACAGCATGCCGTTGTTTTCGACATAGTTGAAACCGCCATTATTGCAGCAATATAGCTTGCCCTCCGGCCCGATGGCGAGGCCATTTGGCCCGCCCCCTGGGGTGGCGATGACCTGCTTCTGCCCGTCGGGGGTGACGCGGGTGATGCGCCCCGCCTCTATCTCGGTCAGGATGACGCTACCGTCGTGCATCGCCACCGGTCCTTCGGGAAAACGCAGTCCCTCTGCCAAAATACGCATATTTGCCATCGCACCCTCCGCTGCTTTGCCTCTTGTCCCAATTGGGCTTAAGAGGTTGGCCAGCGTCCGACAAGCGCGCAGCGGCGAAAATGAAACAGGAAAGAAAACAAAGGCATGCAAGACTATTCGGCCGATCTGAAACTGTTCATTGATGGCGCATGGCAAGGGAGCGAGGGGCGCGATTGCCTGTCCGTCCATAATCCCGCCACGGCTGAGACCATCGCCGCACTGCCCAAGGCGAGCGAAGCGGACATTGACCTTGCCCTTGCCAGCGCCGCGCGCGGCTTTGCCGCATGGCGCGCCGCATCGGTTGATGCGCGGGCGGACATATTGCACCGCGCCGCCAGCTTGCTGCGCGAACGGGTGGAACCCATTGCCACCATGCTCACCATCGAACAGGGCAAGCCGATTGCCGAAGCCAAGGGGGAGGTTGCAGGCGCGGCGCAATTATTTGACTGGTGTGCCGAGGATGCGCGCCGCCAATATGGCCGCACCTTGGTGCGCCCCAGCGGACAAAGGTCGATGGTGCTGCAACAACCCGTCGGGCCGGTAGCGATTTTTACGCCGTGGAATTTTCCGCTCTATCTGATGGCCAAGAAAATGGCGGCGGCACTCGCGGTTGGTTGCTCAGTCATCGCCAAGCCGGCGGAGGAAACCCCGGCCTGCACCGCAGCATTGATGCAATGTCTGGTCGATGCGGGGCTGCCCGGCGATGTCGCGCAATTGCTCTATGGCGACCCGGCGATGATTTCATCGCGCCTCATCGCTTCGCCCGTCATTCGCAAGATCAGCTTTACCGGATCAACCGCTGTGGGGGCGCATTTGATGCGGCTGTGCGCGGACAGCGTCACCCCATCGACGATGGAATTGGGCGGTCACGCGCCGGTTCTGGTCTTTGCCGATTGCGATTTGGACCGCGTGCTAGACTTGGCGGTGCCGCAGAAATTCCGCAACGCGGGGCAGGTTTGCGTGTCGCCCACGCGTTTCTTTGTTGAAGCGCCGATCCATGATGCCTTTGTCGCGGGCTTTGCGCAGCGTATGGCCAAATTGCGCGTGGGCAATGGTTTGGACAGCGACACAACCATGGGCCCGCTCGCCAACGCGCGCCGCCCGCAGGCCGTGGCCGCGCTGGTTGCCGATGCGCTGGCCAAGGGGGGTGAGCTGGTCGCGGGTGGGGAGGCGCGCGAAGGGGCGGGCAATTATTTCGACCCCAGCCTGATTGCCAATGTCCCCGATGATGCCGATGTCATGCAGGTCGAACCCTTTGGCCCGCTCGCGCTCACGCGCAGCTTTGGGGATATGGACGAAGCCATTGCGCTCGCCAATGCGACGCCTTTTGGTCTTGCCGCCTTTGCCTTTACCGAAAATGGCCGCCGCGCCAATCTGGTCGCCGACGCTATCGAAGCAGGCATGGTTGGCATTAACAGCTTTACCATTTCGGGGGCCGACACCCCCTTTGGCGGGGTCAAACATTCGGGCTTTGGCAGTGAGGGCGGGCCGGAGGGCCTCGGCAATTATTGCGTGACCAAGGCGGTGCATCTCGCCTGATGGGGCTATGGGCGCGCCACATCTGGAATGTCGGCGGGGTCGTTGCGCTGGCGCTCGGCACCATCGGCATTGCGCTGCCTTTGTTGCCGACCGTTCCCTTTTACATATTGGCCGCATTCTGCTTCGCGCGCGGCAATCGCGCGTGGGAAGCAAAACTGCTCGACCATCCGCGATTTGGCCCGCCAATCCGTAACTGGCGCGAAAAGGGGGCGATTGCGCGGCGCGGCAAATGGGCGGCGACCATTGCCTTTGCGCTGTCCATCGGACTTGGCGCGCTGACGCTCCACATGCCCTGGGTGTTGCTGCCCCCCGCCACCGCGCTGATTTCGCTCGGCTGGCTGTGGACCCGCCCCGAAGGCTGATTGTCGCGCCCGCAAGCCTGCGCTAGAGCAACCCGCATGACCAGCTATCCGCAGCGCACCGGCGCCCAAATTCTTGTCGATCAACTTTTGCTGCAAGGGTGCGACCGCATCTTCACAGTGCCGGGCGAAAGCTTTTTATCGGTGCTCGACGCGCTGCACGATGCGCCTGCCATCGACACCATCGTCTGCCGTCAAGAAGGCGGCGTCGGCTTTATGGCGGCAGCAGATGGCAATATGACCGGGCGCCCTGGCATTGCCTTTGTCACGCGAGGGCCAGGTGCGACCAATGCCAGCATCGGCGTTCATGTCGCGATGCAGGACAGCCTGCCGATGATATTGTTCATCGGTGATGTGGATCGCGACATGCGCGACCGCGAAGGCTTTCAAGAAGTGGATTTTCAAGCGATGTTCGCGCCGCTCGCCAAATGGACGGCGCGCATCGACAATGCGGCCCGCATCCCCGAATATGTCGCACGCGCCTATGCAACCGCCATGGCGGGACGGCCGGGGCCGGTGGTGATTGCGCTGCCAGAGGATATGTTGCGCGATCTGGCATCGGTGGCTGATCGCCCACGAGTTGAGGCACCAGAACAAGACCCCGATGCTGCCGCGATGGGTGTTTTCATGGAATTGCTGGCCAATGCATCGGCCCCAGTTGCAATTATCGGCGGGGCGGGTTGGAACGCGGGTGCGGCACATTATTGGGCGGAATTTGCAACGCGCGTCGGCCTCCCCACCGCTGCTGCATTCCGGCGGCAGGATGCCATCGACAATCAATGCCCGGTCTATGCCGGCAATTTGGGCTATGGTCCCAACCCCAAATTGCTGGAACGGATACGCGCGGCGGATTTGATTGTCGCGGTCGGCGCGCGTTTGGGGGAGGCGACGACCGATGGCTATACGCTCATCACCCCCGACCATCCGGGCCAGACATTGGTGCATGTCCACCCCGACCCCAATGAATTGAACCGCGTGTATCGCACCGACTTACCCATCTGCGCCTATCCGCACGAATTTGCGGAGATGGCCGCGCTGTGGGAAAGTGATGTCATCGCCTTTGACGCAGGGACAGCGGCCCATGCCGAATGGCGCGCATGGAACAAGGTGGTGCCGTTCGACACCCCTCTCGACCTTGGCCAGTGCGTCGGGGCGATGGCGGCGCGCCTCCCCGCCGATACGATTATCTGCAATGGTGCGGGCAATTTTTCGGGCTGGTGGCATCGGCACTGGGCCTATGCACCGATGGTGAGCCAGCTTGCCCCAACAGCAGGGGCAATGGGTTATGGCGTCCCCGCTGCGGTTGCGGCGGCGCGGCGCAACCCCGACAAAATGGTCGTCGCGCTGGCGGGGGATGGTGATTTCCTGATGAACGGTCAGGAATTGGCGACCGCCGTCCAATATGGGTTGGATATGTTGGTGCTGGTTGTCGACAACGGCGCCTATGGCACCATCCGCATGCCTCAGGACCGCGAATATCCCGCGCGC
>CAUJJQ010000150.1 GCA_963205285.1 Pseudomonadota bacterium
GCGAGGCCGAGCGCAAAGACCAACCATATCTGGCGCGGCAATCGTTCGCCATGGCGCAGCAAAAACGCATCCAGCGAATAATGTATGGCCATCCAGTGGAGCGGCACGGCCAAGATGAAAAAGCCCGGCGGGAACCATCCACGCTGTGTATCAATTATCATGGCGATGACCGCGACGGAAAAGGCGCGGGCCGCCATCGACGCGCTCGAACTGTCGCGGTGGGTGCGGGCGACATAAAAAAATACCGCCGCCAGTGCGAAATAAAGTATGGGGACTACCCAGAAAAAGATATTTGATTGGCCCACAATATTGAGAGCTAATCTCTTACGGTAAAAAATTAGTCAAATTACCGATTCCCGCGCGGTGGGCCGTATCTTTTTCCCACGCTAGGGCCGCGCCAAATCCGGCGCGCGCCTGTAACTGGCCGAGATATTCGACAAGTCGCGGCGACAAATGGTGGGACAGGCCAATGCGCGTCGCCAAATAAAGCGCATAACCAATCGCAATATCGGCGATGGTAAAGCGCGCGGCGCACAGATATTCGCGGGTGGCCAGCCGTGCGTCGATTTTCTGCAGACGGCGCGCAAACCATGTCCCATAGGCCTCCCCCGCTTCGCCCAGCCCCTTGTCGCGTTCAAACAGGGCAAAGCGCATATAGACAGTCTGGGGAAAGGTCAGCGTCGCGTCGGCATGGTGGAGCAGGTCGAGGAATGGCGCGCGTTCCGCCGAACCGGGCGCAACACCCAACGCGCCGGCCCCAAAATTTTCCGCGAGATATTGACAGATGGCGCTCGATTCGGTCATCAATTCGCCATCAACCTCCAGCGCGGGGACGGTGCCGAGCGGGTTGACCGCAAAATAGCCCTTGTCATGCGCGCGGGGCGGAAATGGCAGCATCACCAACTCAACCGCATCTGTCATGCCCAATTCCGCCAGCGTCCAAGTAACGCGCAGCCCGCGCGACGCGGCGCAGCTGTACAGCCGCATATATTTGCCCTCATCCATCGCCCCACCCTATGTGACGGAGCGCGCATGGCAAGGGTCAAGTCTTGCGCTTGGCGCGCGCACCGATAAGCATGGGGGCACGATGGCGGAGGGTGATATGGCGGATGATGTGCGCATTTTGGTGATTGATGCGGGCACGACATCAACCCGCGCGATGCTGTTCGGCGCGGACGGGGCCTGTCATGGCATCGAACAGCGCGACATTACCCAATATTACCCCGCCGACGGGCTGGTCGAACAGGACGCGGCGGAGATTTGGTCGCGCACGCTCCATGCTGCGCAAACCATGGTCAAGGTCGCTGGCGGCGCAGAGCGCATCGCCGCCATCGGGATCACCAACCAGCGCGAAACCGTGATTTTCTGGGACAGGCAAAGCGGGCAGCCGCTGGCCCCCGCCATCGTCTGGCAGGACAGGCGGACGGCGGACATTTGCGCAACATTGAAAGCGGCGGGGCATGAGGGGGCGGTGCAGGCGAAGACCGGCCTCCTCCTCGACCCATATTTTTCGGCGAGCAAAATCGGCTGGGCACTTAAAAAATGGCCGCAACTGGCGGCGGCGGGGGACAGGCTGGCGGTCGGGACCGTCGAATCCTATTTGCTCTTCCGCCTGACCGGCGGCGCGCATCTCTCCGACGCCAGCAACGCGTCGCGCACGATGTTGATGGACATTCATGGCGGGGGCTGGGACGCGGGATTGTGCGACCTGTTCGACGTGCCGCGCGCCATATTGCCGGAAATCGTCGATTGTTCGGGGGCGCTGGGGCATAGCGCAGTCGCGCATTTCGGTGCGCCAATTGCCATTTGCGGCGCGGCGGGCGACCAACAGGCAGCGACGATCGGTCAGGCCTGTCTGTCGCCGGGCGATACAAAGGCGACTTATGGCACCGGCGCCTTTGTCCTCACCAATGTGGGGCGCGCGCCACGGCTGAGCCAGCACCGGCTGCTCACCACCATCCTTTATGCAGCGGGCGGGCAAACCCATTATGCGCTGGAGGGGAGCGTTTTTGTTGCCGGCGCACTGATGCAATGGTTGCGCGACAGCGTCGGCATCCTCAGCCATGCGAGCGAGAGTGAGGGGTTGGCGCGCAGCGTGCCCGACAATGGCGGGGTCACCTGTGTCCCTGCGCTATCGGGGCTGGGCGCACCGCATTGGCGCAGCGACGTGCGCGCCGTCATCAGCGGGCTCAGCTTTGCGGCGACCCGCGCGCATATTGTCCGCGCGGGGTTGGAGGCGATGGCCCATCAGACGCAGGATCTGGCAGCGGCATTCAGCGGCGATGGCGCGCCGTGGCAGCGCGTGCAGATCGACGGGGGGATGAGCGCCAATGACTGGATGGCGCAGGATTTGGCGGATATTTTGGCGCTGGAGGTGGAACGACCACAATTGGTCGAAACCACCGCGCTGGGCGCGGCGATGCTGGCAGCGAGCGGGGCGGGGATATACCCCGAACTTGCGAGTGCCGCAGCCGCGATGCGTTCGCCCGCGCGCAGCTTTACGCCCCAGATGGATGATGGCACGCGGGCCCGCCGTATCGACCAATGGCAAGCGGCAATGGCGCGGGCGCTCAGCTAAAGCGCGCCAGCAGTTCGTTCAGCATCGGGCGTAGGCGGCGTATCTCGTCGCGGTGGGTGTGCGACAATTGGACAAGCAGGCTCATCGCACGCGGGGTCAGTCGCAACAAAGCGCGCCGCCGGTCGCCGCCGCCAATATGGCGGGTGACCAAGGCTTGTTTTTCCAACCGGTCGATCAGGCCGCTGGCGCTGTGCGGCTGTAACAGCAATTGGCGCGCCACATAACCGATGCTCGCCTGATCTGGCGGCACCGCGCGCAGGGCCAGCAACGCCTGATGCTGCTGCGGGGTTAAACCATGCGCACGCGCCGCAGCATCGCTGAATGCCTGAAACTGGCGCAGCGCATAACGCAGGTCGGTCAGCGCCGCATAGTCCGCATCATCCAATGGCTCATCGCGCATCCCATCGACCCCATCTTGTTGCTTTATATCGCATTGCGATATAGTCGCGCCCAACCCATTGGAACGCAAAGGATGAAATATGGCAAGCAAAGCCTCCGCCGAAGGGGTCAGGCTGGGCGATCATAGCGCCGACCGGCGCATGTTGCTGCTCGCCGTCATGGCCCCCTTTGTCGGAACCGGGGGGGCGCTGGGCGCATGGGTGCTGCTCAAACTCATCGCGCTTGCCACCAATATTTTCTGGTTCGGCCGCCTGTCCTTTGCGCCGGCCGATATGGCCGACCATGCAGTGGGCATCGCCGTCATCCTCATCCCCATAATCGGCAGTCTGATTATCGGGCTGATGGCGCGATTTGGTTCCGAAAAATTGCGCGGCCACGGCATACCCGAGGCGATGGAAACCATCCTGTTCGGCGAAAGCCGCCTGTCGGTAAAGGTTGCGCTCCTCAAACCGCTATCCTCCGCCGTTTCCATCGGTTCGGGCGGCCCATTTGGCGCAGAAGGGCCGATCATCATGACCGGCGGGGCGATCGGTTCGCTCTTTGCCCAATGTTTTCACCTGAGCGCGGCGGAACGCAAAACCCTGCTCGTCGCGGGTGCCTCTGCGGGGATGACCGCGATTTTTGGCAGCCCGCTCGCCGCCAT
>CAUJJQ010000151.1 GCA_963205285.1 Pseudomonadota bacterium
GCGGGGGGGCGCGCGGCGCCGGTTACCGTCAGTTTTGAACGGCAGGGCGCGATTCGCGGGCGCTTTGCGGTGCTGATTGTGACGACGCTCGAAAAATTATTGTTCAACGCGCGGCCCAGCGATGGCGACGGTGTCGGGCAGATGAAATTGCTCGCCGTCCATGCCAATTTGAAATCGGTGTTCGGCATGCTGCGCATTGCGCTGACCGGCGGGCTGGGCCAGCGCGAAGTTTCGGGGCTTTATTTTGAAAAGGGCGACCTCATCCGGATAGAGGGGGACCGCTCGAGCGTCATATTGGACGGCGAATTATTCGAAGCGACCACCGGCCACCCGATTACGCTACAGGCGACCGCGCCCGTCCCCTTCCTCAAGCTCGCCGCCTGAGCGCGCGCGATGGGGGTCGTGCCGCTTCCCGAAATGCGCCCCGAAACGCGCATTTTTGCGCTTGTGCGCGATGAATTGACCCAAGGCGTCCAGCCAGCGGTGTCGGCAATGGCAGCGGCAATCGCGGCGCAATATTCCGGCGCGCGCGCGGTGCTCTTTTACGGGTCATGCCTCAGGGAAGAAAATCTCGACGGGCTGATGCTCGATTTCTACCTGATCGTTGCAGATTACACCGCCGCCTATCCGCGCCGGTGGCTGGCATGGGCCAACAGGCTGATTCCGCCCAATGTTTTCCCCTTTGCGATGGGCGGACACAGCGCCAAATATGCGGTGTTGAGCGCGGCCGATTTTCACCGGCTGAACGGGCCAGAAACGCGCAATGTTTCGGTCTGGGCACGCTTTGCCCAGCCGTCGCGCCTTGTCTGGCATGCCGATGATGCAGCAGCGGATTGTGCCATCGCCGCTGTCGCGCGCGCCGCGCCCACATTGCTGGCAGCAGCGGAATCGCGGGATGGGGAGGCTATGCTCGATTGGTGGCGGCGTGCCTTTTCGCTCACCTATTCGGTGGAATTACGCGCCGAACGTGGCGGGCGGCCAGCCTCGGTGGTCGATGCTGCGCCCGAACGCTATGCCGCATTTGGCGATGCAGCGGCGGCGCTGATCCCCACCGGCGCGCGCGGCGGCGGCTGGGTGCGGCGACGGTGGGAGGGAAAATTGCTCTCCATCGCGCGCCTGTTGAAAGCGACCTTCACCTTTGCCGGCGGGATTGATTATCTGGCGTGGAAGGTCAACCGCCATGCGGGCACGCAAATAATCGTCAGCGATTGGCAGCGCCGCCACCCGATTTTGGCAGCCTTCACTTTATTACCGCGCTTGCTGCGACAGGGGGCGGTGCGGTAGGGGTTTGGAAATGGATAACAATCCGCCCGCCAGCCCACCAATTTTCGACATTGCCATCATCGGCGGAGGCATCAACGGCGCGGGGGTCGCGCGCGATGCGGCGGGGCGCGGGGCGAGCGTCATATTGTTCGAAGCGGGCGATTTTGCCGGCTGCACATCCAGCGCTTCGACCAAACTGATCCACGGCGGGCTGCGTTATCTTGAACATTATGCTTTCGCTCTGGTGCGCGAAGCCCTGGCCGAGCGGGAGATTTTGTGGCGCATCGCCCCGCACCTCATCCACCCGATGCGTTTCGTCCTGCCCTATCATCGCGGCTTGCGCCCGCGCTGGCTGTTGCGGCTTGGCCTGTTTCTCTATGACCATATCGGCGGGCGAAAATTGCTCCCGACGACGCAGACGATCAACCTCACGCGGCATCCGGCGGGCGCGCCGTTGCAGGCGCAATATCGCCACGGCTTTGTCTATAGCGATTGCGCGGATGATGATGCGCGGCTGGTCATCGCCAATTTGCGCGACGCGGCGGCGCATGGCGCGGCGATGCTGCGTGACGCGCCGGTGACTGCTCTGGCGCGCGAAAATGGGCTGTGGCGCATCACCAGCACGGCGGGCGAATTTTGGGCACGCACCATCGTCAATGCCGCCGGCCCGCATGTGCTGAATGTGACGCGCATGGCAGCGGTCGCCAGCCGCCATGCGATGCGTCAGGTGCGCGGATCGCACATCGTCGTCCCACGGCTGTTCACCCATGATTTTGCCTATTTTTTCCAACTGGCCGACGGGCGGATATTTTTTGCCATCCCCTATCATGGGGATTTTACGCTGATCGGCACCACCGATTGCGACCATGATGATGCGATGGGCCAGCCGGTCGCCACGACGGATGAAATCGCCTATCTCTGCCGGGGGATCAACGAATATTTCGACCGGCAGATAACCCCCGACGATGTCGTCTGGGCGTTCAGCGGGGTGCGCCCGCTGGTCGATGACGGGTCTGGCAAACCCGAATCTGCAACGCGCGGCTATGTCTTTGAAATGGACTGTGGTGCAGATGGTGACGCACCGCCGATGCTGTCGGTATTTGGCGGCAAAATCACCAGCTATCGCCATCTGGCGGGGGAGGTGATGGAACATCTCGCCCCCCATTGCCCCAAATTGTCCGGTGCTGCGTGGACCGGCAAGGCACCCCTGCCGGGCGGTGATTTTCCGGTGGCGGGGTTTGACGCGCTGGTGGACGAATTGGCCCGCGATTATGGCTTTCTGGACGCATTTGACGCGCGGCGCATCGCCGCTGCTTATGGGACAGAGGCACGACGCTGGCTGGGCGGTGCGCGCACCCGCGCCGATCTTGGGGCGGATTTTGGCCATGGCCTCAGCGCGGCGGAGGTGGATTGGATGGTCGAACGCGAATGGGCGCGCGATGTTGCCGATATTTTGTGGCGGCGCAGCAAATTGGGGCTGCGGCTGTCGGCCCAAGAATC
>CAUJJQ010000152.1 GCA_963205285.1 Pseudomonadota bacterium
GAGTATGATGCCACCGCCGAGCAGGCCTGCAACGCTGCTGCCCATACCCAAAGCGAGCGAATTTAGAGTGTCCCCCGGCGCATAGGCGTTCGGCGCGCGGCGCGCGGCCCACAGCATTTCGATGAGCACCAGCGCCACAAAGGCCGGTACCGCATAATCAACCGGGTCGGGCAAATGGGGCACGATCATCCCCCCAAATCCCTGAGGCGCGAGGCCCAGATTTTTGCCTCTGCCCCGAGGTGCAAAATGACAGGACGGGCAAAGGAATCGGACGTGGCGACATTCAGAAAGTCACGATCGAGCCGACAATGGCTGTGACTGTCGAGCAAGCGCCCGACGAACCGAGCGCCATGGCGGCGCAAAATCATGAAACGCCCCGCATCATCGCGCAGCAATGCGCCAAGTCCCGCCCGGTCGAGCGCAACATCGCGCGCCTGAAACCCCGCGATTGCCGATTCGGCCAGCGCCTTTGCCTCCGCCACATTGGCGATCCGCACATCGCGCCCCAAGCCCAGCCATTTGGCGATGAGCGCCAACAATAATATCGCGATGAGCGAGCCGCCCAATTGGATCAGTTGCGCATTCACGCTCTGCCCCCCGCCAGCATGTCGAGCATCGCGGCAATCGGGCTGAGGTCATAACCCGCCGCCGATGCCTGTTGGTGGAGCGTGGCGACATCCTTGCCCTCCCCCGCCTCTGCCAATGCCCAGAGGAAGCTTGACCTTGTTCCCGACCGGCAAAAGGCGAGGATTGGCCCAGGCTCCTTATCCAGCACCGCGCGCATCGCTTCGACCTGCGGCGCGGAAAAGCCCGCATGGCTGACCGGAATTGCCGTATAGTTTATGCCCAATTCGCGCGCCGCTGCTGCCAGATCCGCTCCCGCTGGCTGATCATCGCTTTCGCCATCGGGACGATTATTGATGATGCATTTGACGCCCATATCGGCGGCGCGCGCCACATCGGCGATCGACAATTGCGGTGCAACCAACATGGTTTCGGTCAATTTGCTAAATGGCATGGCCATCCCCCTAACCCCCCATGCTTTAAGGGAGAAAGATACGCCCTGCCAATATGCTTCAACCCGTTACCGGCACAGAATCGGTAAAATATTGGCGCGTCGCAACCCCATCCTTGTCGCCTTCAGCCATCTGCCTTTCCCACATTTCGGCGTAAAGGCCGCCACATTGCAACAGGCTGGCATGATTGCCCTGTTCGGCAATCCGCCCCTTGTCGAGCACCAATATATTATCCGCATCGGCGATGGTCGACAGCCGATGGGCGATGGTGATGGTGGTTCGGCTGGCGGCGATCATGCCCAGAGTCGCCAAAATCTCCCCCTCCGTGCGCGAATCAAGCGCGCTCGTCGCTTCATCCAGAATAAGGATCGGCGGGTTTTTGAGGAGGGTGCGGGCAATGGCGATCCGCTGTTTCTCACCCCCCGATAATTTAAGGCCGCGTTCGCCCACTTCGCTGGCATAGCCGCCGGGCAATTGTTCGATAAAATTGCCAATTGCCGCCCCGTGCGCCGCGGCGCTTATGTCGGAATCTGACGCATCAGCACGGCCATAACCAATATTATATCCGATGCTGTCGTTGAACAGCACCGTGTCCTGCGGGACAATGCCGATGGCAGAGCGCAGGCTCATCTGGCTGACCATGCGTATGTCTTGGCCATCGATGCGAATGGCACCAGCCGACACATCAAAAAAACGAAACAATAATCGTGCAATCGTTGATTTGCCCGAACCCGACGGCCCGACGATGGCAAGGCTCTGTCCAGCGGGTAGCGTAAAGCTCAACCCGCGCAGGATGGGCCGTTCAGCATCATAGCCAAAATGGACATCGTCGAACTGGATTGCACCACCCCCAACGGCCAGCGCGGGTGCATGGGGCGCATCCTTTATCTCCGCCGCCGTATCAATCAATGCGAACATGGCGGCCATGTCGATCGCGCCCTGACGGATAGTGCGATACACCATGCCCAACATGTCGAGCGGGCGGAAAAGCTGGATCAACAGGCTATTGACCAAAACTACATCGCCGGTCGAAAACTGCCCGCGTGACCAGCCCCAGACCGTCCAACCCATTGCGAGCGCGAGCATCAAATTGGTGATGAAACTTTGCCCGACGTTGAGCAGGGCGAGCGAATTGTTCGATTTTACCGCCGCATCGCAATATTGTTCGGCGATGGTGGCATAGCGCGCCTCCTCCAACCGTTCGGCACCAAAATATTTGACCGTTTCATAGTTGAGCAGGCTGTCCACTGACTTGCCGACGCTTTCATTGTCGAGCCGGTTCATCTGTGCCCTCAGCGCATTGCGCCAATCGGTCACGCGCCGGGTGAAAAACAGGTAGATGCCAACCATGATTGCGGTCACCAGCGCCAGATAGGGGCTGAATTTTACCGAAAATATGATGAGTACCGCGATCAATTCAAACAGCGTCGGCGCGGCATTGAACAACAGGAAATAGAGCATTTCATCAATGCTCTTGGTGCCGCGTTCGATAACCTTGGTCACCTCCCCCGTACGGCGCGACAAATGAAAACGCAGCGACAATTTATGCAGGTGGGCAAAGACCGAGACACCCAATCGTCGCGCCGCATCCTGCCCGACACGTTCAAAAACCGCGTTGCGTAGATTGTCGAATAATATGCCTGAAAAGCGCATGCCGACATAGGCCAAAACTAACCCAAGCGCGAGCGTGGCCGCCGGTTCCATCCCCGGTGCCATATGGTTGATCGCAGCGGCATAGACAAAGCCCATCGATACTTGCACCGACTTTGATGCCATGACGCACAGCGCCGCGATGAGGATGCGCACACGCTGCGACCGGCTATCGCGCGGCCATAGATATGGCAGGAAACGCCGCAACGTTGGCAGCAAGGGCGTATCATTATCGATGGAGGTTGGGGCGCTGTGGTGCATCAGCGGTAAGATAGGGGCTAAAGCGCGCAAGTAAAAGCGCGCGCGGCGCGCGCCGTTTCAATGAAATTTATCGGGCGCTCAAAGCAGACTATATTCGATCATCCGACAGCTTTGCGCTTGATCAGCCACATGGTGCGAAGCCGGGCATGGCCGGAGGCGCGATTGCGGAACAAGGGGTGCGACATTACGCGCGCCCCGTTCAACGCTCAGTTGGAGCCGCCCGTCGATTAGCCGAACGGGTGCGGGCAATATGGTCACCGCCACCCGCGCTGTTGCAACAACAGGGGAAGCCACCGCCGATACCGGCAATATCACCAGCAGGAAGGTAGGAAGCGTCAGGGCGGCAACATATCGCATATAATGCGACCTAGCGCGCGGCACACTTTGGCTAATATCGGCTTAACCAAGCTGGCCCATCGGGGGACAATCCATCCACTGGGACGCCAAGCGGCCATAGGAAGGGGGCGCGAAGTTTCCTCCACGCTCCCTCCTGTCAAAATCCGTTAAATCAGGCTTGGCGCGTGCCGTTCATCGCCATCTTGCCAAATGCGCCGGTGTCAATCGTGCCGGTCAACGTGTCACCATCAATCGTCGCCTCACAGGTCAGCGTCATAGGCATCGGCACCTTCATCTGCATGACCCAGGACAGGCGATTGCCGTCAACCTTGCCATTTTCAACGTCGAGTGAACCCATCGCCCCGGCGTTTTGCCCGGTGAAGCTGCCGCCATCGACCTTGATCGAAAAGACCGATTTCTGATCACCCATCGGCGATTTGGTGATGCATTCATAATTGCCGTCCATGACTTATTCTCTCCTATTTACAGGCATGAAAGTTAGGTGACCCTATTGCCCGCCCAGGGTAGTGATGTCCACATCGGTAATGGGTAGGCCCAAAGATTCAAGCTGCGGGCGAACGCTTGCCGCATCGCCAACCACCACCCAGACCAGATTGTCGGGCCGCACTTGCGCGCGAATGGCCGCATCCATCTGTTCCGCCGTCATCGTGCGATAACGTCCGGCCAAATTCTCATACCAATTGTCGGGGCGATGGTTTTCGATGATGCCCCTGATACCGCCGAGCACGGCGGGGGAGCTTTCAAACTGGCCCGGCAGTTCGCGAATCGAACCATTGACCGTCCGTGCCAATTCATCCGCGCTCACCCCGCCATCCGACAGAAAGCGGGCGAGTTCGCTGCGGATTTCGCGGATGGCATCGCCGGTGCGATCGGCCTGCACCGGCGCATTGACGGTGAATACGAGCCGGTCTTCGTTGCCGCTGATCCGCGAGCTTGCGCCGTATGACCAGCCCTTATTCTCGCGCAGATTCATGTTGATCCGCGACAGGAAATTGCCGCCGATGACATCATTGGCCGCACGCAATGTGACCAGATCGTCCCGGCCACGCACGTTCAGCACTTCGCCAGCGACGATAACCGATTGCGGCGAACCTGGCCGGTTGACGAGCAGGATGCGCGGCGTGGGCGCGGGCACTGCCGCATCATAATTTTTTACCCCGCGCGGTTCACCGGGGTTTTGCCAATCGCCCAAGGCACGGTTCAATTCGCGTACCAAATCGCGCAAATTTGTATCACCGACCGCATAGATGGCGGCATTGTCGGGGCGAATCCAACGGTGGTGCGCGTTCACCAGATCATCGCGGCCGATACCCCTGATGCTGCCGACCGTCCCGCTGGCGGCTATATTGCCATAGGGGTGGTCACCAAATAATGTCGGCGTCAACGTCCGCGCGGCGAGGCTGCCGGGGTTGTTGAGTTCGGCGGCAATGCCCGCCAACCGTTGTCCGCGCAGTCGCTCAACCTCCGCTGGGGCAAAGGCAGGGTTGCGGATAACATCTGCCCACAGGCCAAGTGATTGGCGCAAATTGCTGGTCATTGTGTACAGCCCGACCCCGCTATTGTCGGGTGTAGTAAAGCTGGAGACACCCGCACCCAACCGTTCCTGTGCTTCGGCAAGCGCGCGCGAATTGAGCGTGGTTGTCCCTTCATCCATCAATTGCATCATGAAACTTTGCAGCCCGACGCTGGCATGCGAATCGGATGAACTGCCCGCGTCAAAGACAATCTGCGCACGGACCACTGGCACGCTGGCGCGGCGCGCGAAATAGACGGGAATGCCGTTGCGCAGCGTTGCCCGTTCGATGTTCGGAAAATCGAGGTCGCCAATCGGGCCAAGCGCAGGCGGTTCAATACGCGGGCGGGGTGCCGGCTCTGCCGCAACGGTGGATGCAGCGGCCGGCCCTGCCGCCGCCCCATCTTGGAAACCTGCACTGTCGGCGAGGCGGGGATGCGATGCCCCCATCGCGCGTTCCGTGACACTGGCAGGCGTGCGATAATAATTGGCGCTGAATGCAGTTGCCGCCGCCTGATCAACCCCTGGCGCGGTCACTGCGCCGCCGCGTCCATCACCGGTGTCGGTACGTTCACCGGGCTGATAGGTCAGAGAGAATGCCGGACGAGTCAGCCAATGCTGCATCACCGCGCGCACCCCTTGGGGTGTGGCATTGGCCAAGTCACGAATCTGGGTGCGGAAATATGCCGGATCACCCGCGTAAAGCTGCCCTTCGGCCAGCGCGACCGCCTTGCCGCCAAAGCCGCCGACCGATTCCAGCCCCGACAATTCGCTCGACAGGCTGGACATCACCGTCCGGCGCACTTCGTCCGCGCTTGGCCCTTCGGCGATGAAGTTTTGAATAATTTCGTCCAAACGGCGGTTGAGTTGGTCAATATCCGCGCCCGGCTTCAAATCCGCCGAGACGATGAAAATGCCCAAATCTTCGAACGCCTGCGCACCCGCGCTGACGCTGACCGCTAGTTGTTCGTCGCGCACCAGCGCATTGTCGAGGCGGGACGAGGCGAGGCCGCCCAATACACTGCCCGCGACTTGCAATTCGGCGCTATCATCATTCACCCAGCCGGGGATCGCCCACATGCGATAAATGCGCGGCGTCGCGATACGGTCGGTGACGACGCGCGCTATAGGGGCGGGCAAAGTCGGCACCTCAATAGGCGGTTCGACCGCTTGCGGCCCGCGCGGGATGGCCCCGAACCAGCGTTCAACCATGGGGCGTGCGCTGGCGGCATCGATGTCCCCCGCCAACACCAGCACCGCATTGTTCGGCCCATAATTTTGCCGGAACCAATTTTGCACCATGTCGAGGCTGGCGCCATTGAGATCCTGCATCGAGCCGATCGTCGAATGATAATAGGGGTGGCCGCGCGGCACCAGATTTTCAAAGATATAGTAACGCAGCAAGCCATAGGGCTGGTTGTCGCCCTGCCTCTTTTCATTTTGCACCACGCCACGCTGATTATCGAGCGTTTCCTGAGTCAGCGCACCGAGTAAATGGCCCATACGGTCCGCTTCCAAAAACAGCGCGCGATCCAGCGCACCGGTCGGCACGGTTTCAAAATAATTGGTGCGGTCGGGGTTGGTCGTGCCGTTGAGGTCCGTGGCGCCGATATCCTGCAACCAAGTGAAAAAATCACCCGGCGCATTTTCGGTGCCGTTGAACATGAAATGATCGAACAAATGGGCAAAGCCGGTGCTGCCCGCCGGTTCATCCTTGGAACCAATGTCATACCATACGGACACCGCGACGACGGGGGCCTTGCGGTCGGTATGGACGATGACGGTCAACCCGTTGTCGAGCGTGAAGCGTTCAAAGGGAATATCGATCCGGTCAACCAGCGCGGCCACCGCCGGGTCGGCGGAGGGGGGAGAGGGAGCGTCAACATTTTGCGCCAGCGCAGGGGATGCAAGCATCACCGCCGTTCCCAGTGTCAGAAGCAACCGCGTGCGTGCCAACCAATGCTTTGCCATTTCAACCCTCTCTAAATTTCAACATCCAAATTTGCCGTGGGTATGCGGGCGACAACGCCTGTAATCAAGAGTCTTTACTACCCGCCAGCCGTAACGTCATGGGCGATAAACGCGGGGGCGCGTGGCCCAGAGCGCAGCCGGTTCAAATAAAACGGGTTTTAGCCGATGCGCCACGAACAAGGGTGCCTGATCATTAAAATGTGGCGATCCAAGTCGGGTTGTTGCCGCACCAAATGGCTGGATCGATTGCGAATGCACCCGCCCATCTCTGTCCCAGCGGATGAACATCAAGAAACTATCGCCATGACGCACACGGTACCGCCCGTCGGGGTCGACGTCCCACAAGGTGGAGGCGCGCAGCGTGTCATTCCCGCCATCGAGCGGCAGGTCCACCGCGCCGCGACCTGTTCCGTGCCGTAGTCGCAAAATCTGCCCCAATGGGGGATTTAGGGTTCCAAAATGGCGCTGCAAATGTGCTGCGGCATCGCTCAAGATTCTGGCGGGATCAACAGGTTCGGCGCTGCGCTGATAATGCACGCGATTGGCAGGGCGCAGCACGGTGAGCGCCAGTGCATCACCATCCCCCCTGCCATCCAATTGCCAGTCCCACCGCGAAAGGAGCGCCTGCGCATCACGCATCTGGCGGTTGGCCGGACGCAGTGCCAACAGGCGCGCCATCCATTGGGCAGCATAGCCGCGCCGGACATAGCCGGTATCATATTTTATCCGCGCCAGCGCCGCATCGTCAATATTGCCCGCCGCTTCAAAAAGGTCGAGCGCACGCAACGAACGGTTGGTTTCATCCAGTTCCACCCCCATGCGTGGGTCGAATGCGACGGGGTTCAGATCATCCCCCGGACCGGCGGTGGTAAAGGGGCTATTATTGGCATTGAAAATATAGCCTGATGCCGGATTTATCAGGCTCGGCGCCCGCGAAAATGGCAGGCTGGCTGTCCAAATGTCGCGCCGCGTGTCGCCCGGCAAAATATGCCGCCAATCATAACCCGCCGGACGGTCTGGAAACAGCGCGTTGTAAAACAGGCCGATATTCCCCTCGCGGTCGGCATAGATGAAATTGGTAGCGGGCACCCCTTGGCCCGCCATGGCAGCGCGCCATTCGGCCAGATTGTGCGCCTTTTGCAGCCGGTAATATTGCGTCACCATGTCCAGCCGGTCGATACCGGCATAGCGGATGGCAAAGGCACCTTGGTCATTGACGATGACCGGCCCGTGGATTGAACGATAAATGGTGCGTGGCACCGGGATGACGAAAGGCCCCCATTTGACGCGCAACCAGATGCGCTGGCTTTCCAGCGGCAGCCAGCGTCCGTCCATCCGATATTCTGTGCCATCATCGTTCAGTACCAGCCGATACACATCAACAAGGTCGGGTCGATTGACGGTATTGGTCCAACCAAGATCGCGGTTGTGCCCCAAAAAGGGAAAGGGCGAACCGGGGAAAGTCGCGCCGGCAAAGTCCCACCCCTCCCCCGAATGGACGACCAGTTCATACCAGGCAACACCGCCAGTCCATGGTTGATGCGAATTGGAAACCAGCCGTGTTTGCCCATCACCCCCGCGTGACGGTGATACGGCAAAAGCGTTGGAACCATTTTGCCCTTCGCCCCCGCCCAACAACGTGCCTGCGAAATAGGGGCGGTCCCCATCGTTCAGCGGCGCCATATTTTGCGCCACTGTTGTAGTGGCAGGTGTCGGCGGGCCGCCTTCGCCATGGAGCGGCTTACCCTCCACCAATCGGCCAAGCACATTATCTAGGCCAAAGAAAAAGGGAGAACGGATTACAAAGCCTGCCACCACATCTTCCCCCCGCACCGGGAAAAACCCTGCCAGACGCACCTCATCGGGGTGCTGTGCTGCGTAATGGTTGAGCCCCGCTGCATAAGCGGTGAAGATTGTGCGCACATCGGCAGGCAATTGCGCATAGTGGCGCGCCACCGTGCCGCGCCCATCGATGAGCTGCGCCGCATAATCAACCTTAGCCCCGTCAGCCCCTGTCATCGCACCGAGCCGCCCGCGCGTCATTGCCAGCACTTCTTGCAGTGTCGAAAAATCATCCTCCGCATGGGCAAAGGCAACACCATATGCGACATCAGCATCAGTGCGGCCAAAGATATGCGGCACGCCAAAGCTGTCGCGCGCAATGCGCACGTCCTGCGGCTGATAGGGCACCGCCACCACCGACGCGGTGCTGAGCGGTTCCCAGATGATCAGGCCAAGCGCCAGCACGCCCACGAAGAGGATCGAACCAAACAGGATTTTCTTCAGCGCACGCATCCGCTGCACCCCTTTGCTGTCGCACCCCCGATGCGTCAATCTGCCCGCGCGATTGGCGAACGGCAAGCACCAAAGCCGCCGCACCCTTGTGTGACCAAAATGCAACACTATTTTGGCGGCAAATAATCCCTAAATGTCGAACAGCGGCAGGGTGAGACAAAAAGGAAAAACGCTGACCATGAGCCTCGAAAAACTGACTGATCGCGCCAAGGGCTTTTTGCAAGCCGCGCAGACCATTGCCATTCGCATGAACCATCAACGCATCGGCAGTGACCATCTGCTCAAAGCCTTGCTCGATGATAATCAGGGCATGGCCGCCAATCTGCTGACCCAGGCGGGGGCCAATGCCAAACAGGCGCTGGCAGGCGTCGATGCTGCACTGAACAAATTGCCGGTGGTCACAGGTTCGGGAGCCAATGCCGCACCCGGGCTGGACAATGATCTGGTGCGCGTCATCGATGCGGCAACACAGGTGGCGGCCAAAGCGGGTGACAGTTTCGTCACCGTTGAACGATTGCTGCTCGCTCTCTCCATGGCATCGGGCACCAATGCGGCAAAGATTTTGCATTCGGCGGGGCTTGACCCCAAGGCGCTAAATGCGACGATTGAAAAGCTACGCCAAGGGCGCACTGCCGACAGCGCGACCGCCGAGGATCGGTATGATGCGCTCAAAAAATATGCGCGCAACCTGACGCAAGCTGCTGAAAATGGCAAGCTTGACCCGGTTATCGGGCGGGATGAGGAAATCCGCCGCACGGTGCAGATATTGGCGCGGCGGACCAAAAATAACCCGGTGCTGATCGGTGATCCCGGGGTCGGCAAGACGGCGATTGCCGAGGGATTGGCGCTGCGCATCGCCAATGGCGATGTGCCCGACACACTGAAAGGGCGGCGGTTGATGTCGCTCGACTTGGGTTCATTGATCGCAGGGGCAAAATATCGCGGTGAATTTGAAGAGCGGCTAAAGGGCGTACTCGACGAAGTGAAGGCGGCCGAAGGCGACATCGTCCTGTTTATCGATGAAATGCATACGCTGATCGGTGCGGGCAAAAGCGAAGGCGCGATGGATGCGGGCAATCTGCTCAAGCCCGCCTTGGCGCGCGGCGAGCTTCATTGCATTGGTGCCACCACGCTCGATGAGTATCGCAAATATGTTGAAAAGGATGCGGCGCTCCAGCGGCGGTTCCAGCCGGTTTTCGTCGGTGAACCGACGGTGGAGGACAGCATATCCATCCTACGCGGACTAAAGGAAAAATATGAACTCCACCATGGGGTGCGCATTACTGATGCGGCGATTGTCGCCGCCGCCACCTTGTCCAACCGCTATATTTCCGACCGTTTTCTGCCCGACAAGGCCATCGACCTGATGGATGAGGCGGCGAGCCGCATCCGGATGGAGGTGGAATCCAAACCCGAAGAGATTGAAACGCTCGACCGGCGGATCATCCAGCTCAAAATCGAACGCGAAGCGCTCAAAAAAGAAAGCGATGTTGCGTCCAAAGACCGGCTGGCGAGCCTCGAAAGTGAACTGGCCAATCTTGAGCAGCAATCGGCGGAACTCACCAGCCGCTGGCAGGCGGAAAAGGACAAGATTGCGGGCGAGGCACGCCTCAAAGAACAATTGGATGCGGCAAGGCTGGAACTGGAACAGGCGCAGCGCGGCGGTGATTTGGCGCGCGCAGGCGAACTCAGCTATGGCACCATCCCCGAGCTTGAACGGCAATTGGCCGACGCGGCGCAAGCGTCCGCTGGCGCGATGTTGCGCGAAGAAGTGACCGATGGGGATATTGCAAGCGTCGTGTCACGCTGGACCGGCATTCCCGTTGACCGGATGATGGAGGGGGAGCGCGAAAAGTTGCTCAGCATGGAAGATGTGCTGGCAAAGCGTGTCATCGGCCAGGCCGAAGCGGTTCGCGCGGTTTCAACCGCCGTGCGCCGCGCGCGCGCCGGGCTGCAAGACCCCAATCGCCCGCTCGGCAGTTTCCTGTTTCTGGGGCCAACCGGGGTCGGCAAGACCGAATTGACCAAGGCGCTGGCTGGATTTTTGTTCGATGATGATGCTGCGATGGTGCGCATCGACATGTCCGAATTTATGGAAAAACACAGTGTCGCACGCCTCATCGGTGCACCGCCGGGCTATGTCGGCTATGATGAGGGCGGCGTCCTCACCGAAGCGGTGCGCCGACGCCCCTATCAGGTCATCCTGTTTGATGAGGTCGAAAAGGCACATGGCGATGTGTTCAACATCTTGCTGCAAGTGCTCGACGATGGGCGGCTCACCGATGGGCAGGGGCGCACGGTGGACTTTACCAATACGATCATCGTGCTGACTTCAAATCTGGGCAGCCAGTTTCTGACTCAATTGGCCGATGATGTGGATGTCGCCAGCGTCGAACCGCAGGTGATGGAGGTGGTGCGCAGCCATTTCCGCCCCGAATTTTTGAACCGGCTGGATGAAATCATCCTGTTCCACCGACTGGGTGCGGGGCATATGGGGCCGATCGTCGATATTCAGGTTGCGCGCGTCCAGCGCCTGCTCGCCGACCGCAAAATCACCCTGACGCTGAGCGATGCGGCCCGCGCATGGCTGGGCCGGGTCGGCTATGACCCTGTATATGGCGCGCGCCCGCTGAAACGTGCGGTGCAGCGTTTTGTGCAAGACCCGCTCGCCGAACTGATATTGCGTGGGGATGCGAAGGACGGTTCCGCCATCGAAGTTGATGAAGGCGATGGCGGGCTAAAAATTGCGATAAGTTAGTCAATCAACGAACGGCAGTGGCCGGATGCTACTGCCGTTCCAAATCCTTACGTGCCGCCGGACGGGCGCGACGTGCTATATTCCATGGTGGCACGCGCCGCGTCATTGCCATTTTGCGCCAGACGCCGCCATTCGCCTACCGTCTTGCACACACGTTCAAAGCGGGCGATCGACCCTGTCACCGCCATCCGACGGCAGCGAACCTGATCATCCGGGTTGGGTGCGCTGGCTGGCGCAGCAGGTGCAGCAGGCGGCGGGGTTGCTGGTGTCGTCTGCGCCAAAGCGGGCGCAGCAATCGCCAGCAGCAAGAGCGGGGAAAGTCGCATCGAATATCCTTCAATCAAACGAAGGGCCAGAGGCTAACAAATGGCCCAGGGCATTGCAACTGGCAGATTTATGTGCCCAAATTGTCTGCAAGGTCGAAATAGCGGGCGATAATTTCCTGTTCCGCAACCGATAGATGCGGGTTCCAGACATCAAAGATCAAGATAGCCCGCACTTCGTCACTGTCATTCCATGCTTCATGGTTGATCGTATCGTCAAAGGCAAAAGCTTCGCCTTCCACCCATTGCCGCGTTTCACCGCCCACCCGAAAGCCGCATTTTTCCGGCACAATCAGCGGCAGGTGGATGATGGCGCGGGTGTTGCTGACCCCGGTGTGCGGCGGGATGTGGGTGTGCGGCTGCAAGATTGAAAAAAAGGCGCTGGGCGCGCGTCCCGGAATGACCGCCGATGGCACCGCCG
>CAUJJQ010000153.1 GCA_963205285.1 Pseudomonadota bacterium
CTTTTGCGAAAATCACGGGCTGCTCAAGTTTTTTGGTCGCCCGCAATGGCGCACGGTGGCGGGCGGCAGCCAGCAATATGTGGCGCGGCTGGCGCAAAATATCGGCGATATTGTCACCAATGCCCGCATAAGCGGCGTGGATGGGGGTGGCCATGGTGCGGAACTTATCTTTGCTGATGGGGCGCGGCGGCGCTTTGACCATGTTGTGATCGCCACCCATGCCGATCAGGCATTGGCGCTGTTGGCTCAGCCGAGCGAAGCCGAACGCGCGACGCTCAGCTGTTTTTCCTACATCGACAATGTGGCGGTGCTTCACAAGGATGCATCCTTGATGCCGCATCGCCGCCGCGTCTGGTCGAGCTGGAATTATATGACCCGCGACGCGGCGGAGGGGCGCAAGCTCGCCGTCACTTACTGGATGAACCGGTTGCAGAATATCGACGGCATGCGCGATTATTTTGTCACGCTGAACCCGCATCGCGCGGTTGCGGAGGCGGCGATTTTTGCGCGCACCACCTATGCTCACCCTTATTTTGATGCCCGCGCCATCGCCGCGCAGCAGAAATTATGGGCGCTGCAGGGTGCGCGCAATTTGTGGTTCTGCGGCGCCTATTTCGGTGCCGGTTTTCATGAGGATGGGTTGCAGGCGGGCCTCGCAGTGGCGGAGGCTTTGGGCGGCGTCGAGCGGCCATGGCAGGTCGCAAACCCATCGGGGCGGATTTGTATGGATATTGCGGCGCCAGGGCTGGTGGCGGCCTGATGGAAGGTGCCTGATGAAAGCGGGCGACGCGCTCTATGTCGGCCATGTGTGCCACCAGCGCCACCGGCCGCGCGCGCACCGGCTGCGCTATGGCCTTTTCTATCTGCTGCTCGACATCGACCAACTGGCAGCAAATGCGCGGCGTTTATGGCTGATCGGCCATAACCGCCTGGGCTTTTTTGGCGTCCATGACCGCGACCATGGGGCGGCACCGGGGCAGAGCCTGCGCGCGGTGGTACTGGCGCAATTGGCCGCCGCCGGATTTGATGTGGCGACGCTTGGCGGCGGGCAAATCCGTCTCCTCACCATGCCGCGCGTCATGGGCTATGCTTTCAACCCGCTGTCGCTTTTTTATTGCCATGATGCGGCGGGGCAGCTTGCCGCCATCCTCTATGAAGTGCGCAACACTTTTGGCGAACGGCATTTTTATGCGCATGGAGTGACCGGCACGGGGACGATGCGCCACAGCAGCGCCAAGGCATTTTATGTCTCCCCCTTCCTGCCCGATGATCTGCAATATGATTTTGTCGTTACCCCGCCCGATGATCGGTTGCGTGTTGAAATCACCGCGCGCGACGGGGCAGGGCCAATGCTCTATGCCGCGCTCAGCGGGCAAAGGCGCGCGCTCACCAATGGTGCTTTGGTGGCAGCAGCACTGCGTTTCCCATTACAAAGCATCAAAGTCATTGCCGCCATCCATTGGGAAGCGGTCAAAATCTGGGCCAAGAAAATCCCGATATTGCGCCACCCCCAACGGCGCGAACAATAGGCCTTGACCTTCCCATGATGGGAAGGTGCAAGGGTGGCGGCGATACCCCCGATGAAACGGAAATGCTGCCGCCATGCACGCCGACGAAATGCCCGAAAATACCTCCGCGCCGCAGATTTTGCGGGTGGAGGGGATGCACTGCGCATCGTGCGTCGGGCGTGCCGAACAGGCGCTGCGCTCGGTGCCCGGCGTTACCGATGCGCGCGTCCATCTGATCGCCGAGCAGGCGGTGGTGACGGGTGATGTTGCGGCGGACGCGTTGATACGCGCGCTCGCTGCCATTGGCTATGCCGCCCATGTGGTGCGCGATGAGGCAGCCGAAGCGGCAGCGCGTGACGCGGCAAAGGCGGCAGCGCGCCGGGCGCTGGCGCGTGATTTTGCCTTTGCCGCGCTCCTCACCCTGCCGATTTTTGTAGTGGAGATGGGATCGCATCTCTTTCCCGCGCTCCACCATTTTCTCAGCGATAATATCGGCATGACGCGGGTGCAGATGGCGCAGGCGTTGCTGACCACCATCCTCCTCGCCCTGCCGGGCGCGCGTTTTTTCCGCGCCGGCCTGCCCGCGCTCTGGCGGCTTGCGCCCGATATGAACGCGCTGGTCGCGGTGGGAACGGGCGCGGCCTATGGCTATTCGATGGTGGCGACCTTTGCGCCGCACTGGCTGCCAGCGGGCAGCGCGCATATCTATTTCGAAGCGGCGGCGGTAATTGTGACCTTGATATTGGGCGGCCGTTATCTGGAGGAACGCGCCAAGCACCGCGCGCACGCCGCCATCCGCGCGCTGGTCGACCTGCAACCCAAAAGCGCGCCGGTGCAGCAAGGTGAAACCTTTGTCGAAACGCCAATCGCCGCGATCCTGCCGGGCGATGTCGTGCTGGCGCAACCGGGCGCGCGCATCGCGCTCGACGGGGTGGTCATCTGGGGCGACAGCCATGTGGATGAGGCGATGTTGACAGGGGAACCGATGCCGGTGGCCAAATCGGCGGGCGCGCAGGTGACGGGTGGGACGATCAACGGCGAAGGGGCGATCCACATCCGCGTCGATGCGGTGGGGGCCGATGGCGTGCTGGCGCGCATCATCGCGCTGGTCAGCGCGGCGGAGGGCGCACGATTGCCGATCACCGCGCTGGTTGACCGCATCACCCGCTGGTTTGTGCCGATGGTTTTCGGGGTCGCGGCGCTGACTTTCCTGCTGTGGCTGGCGTTTGCCCCGGCACCCGCGCTGCCCCAGGCATTGGTGCATGCGGTCGCGGTGCTGATCGTCGCCTGCCCCTGCGCCATGGGGCTGGCCACCCCGATGGCGGTTATGGTGGGGTCTGGGCGTGCCGCACAATTGGGGATTTTGCTGCGCGGGGGGGATGCTTTGCAACAATTGGAATCGGTGCGCGTCATCGCCTTTGACAAGACGGGGACGTTGACGGCGGGGCAACCCGTGCTGATCGATTTTATATGGCTGCCTGATGTCGTGGCGGATGAGATGTTGGCCGATGTCGCGGCGGTGGAGGCTTTGTCCGAACATCCATCCGCCCGCGCCATCGTTGCGGCGGCAGCGGCGCGCGCGCTCCCCCGCCCCCCGGTGCAGGATTTTGTCGCCCGTGCGGGACATGGCGTATCGGCGATGGTGGGGGATGGCGCTGCTGCCCGCCACATCGCCATCGGCAATGCCGCCCAATTGGCGAGCCATGGGGTGGATTGCGCGCCACTGGCCCCCCACGCGGCGGGCTGGGCGGCGGAGGGGAAAAGTCCGATTTTCATCGCGCGCGATGGGCAATTGGCAGGGGTAATTGCGCTTGGCGATATCGCAAAGCCGACCAGCGCAGCGGCTATCCGCCGCCTTGCCGCCGACGGGCTGCATGTCGTGATGCTGAGCGGGGATAATGCCGCCACCGCGCGCGCCATCGGTGCGCAATTGGGGGTGGATGATGTGGCGGGCGGGCTGCTCCCCGCCGATAAATTGGCCGCGCTCGATAAATTACGCGCAAAATATGGCCCCATTGCCTTTGTGGGGGACGGGATCAACGATGCGCCGGTGCTGGCGGCGGCGGATGTCGGCCTTGCCATGGGCAATGGCACCGACATTGCGATGGAGGCGGCGGACGGCGTTTTGATGGCGGGCGACCCTCAGGGCGTGGTGCGCGCCATCCGCCTGTCGCACGCGACGATGCGCAATATCCGCCAGAATCTCTTCTGGGCCTTTGCCTATAATATCGCGCTGGTGCCGCTGGCGGCGGGCGCGCTACATCCATTTTGGGGGATCAGCCTGTCGCCCGTTTTTGCAGCGGGGGCGATGGCATTGTCGAGCGTCTTTGTCATCGGCAATGCGTTAAGGTTGAATCGCGCAGAAAGGGATGGTCGATGAACATTGGGGATGCGGCACGCGCGTCGGGCGTTTCGGCCAAGATGATCCGCTATTATGAGGATATTGCGCTCCTCCCCCCGGCGGCGCGGCGCGCATCGGGCTATCGCGATTATGGCGCGGATGATGTCCACCGCCTGCGCTTTGTCCGCCGCGCGCGCGACCTTGGCTTTTCGATAGAGGAAGTGCGCGAATTATTGAGCCTGTGGCATGACAAAAGCCGGCACAGCGGCGATGTAAAGGCATTGGCCAGCCGCCACATCGCCGCGCTCCACAGCCGCATCGACGCGCTGCGCAATATGGCGGCAACGCTCGAAACCTTGGTCGATTGCTGCGCGGGCGACAGTCGCCCCGACTGCCCGATTTTGGCGGATTTATCGGGGGATGGGGGGCGATGCCCCCCATAGGATCGTCAGCCCTGCGGTGTTGCGCCACCCGTCGCCCCGCGCATCAGGCGTTGCGCCTCGGCAATCGCATCCTGTTCGGACTTGCTGCCTGCCAGAATCTCGTCTGCCATTTCGAGCAGTCGCGCTGAAATCACTGTCCCTGCCTGCGCTTCTTCGGTGATGGCGATGCCGCCGGTTCGTTCGGCAATCGCCGCCCATTCGGCGCGCACCGCGGCCCAATATCCCTGCGTCGCCGTCCAATAACGGTCGGCGGCGGCGACATCAAAGCCGTCAAAGCGTGTATAGCTGTTGAGGACATATTCCTGAACAATCGGGCGGAGCTGCCCGTCAACCAGTCCCATTTTTGTGTTGTCCTGCCAGTGGATCCAGCCATTGGGCGTGGTTTGATGGCGGTTGATGCCGAGATAGCGGTCATAGACCGGGTGGCGCACCGCATCGCGCCGGGCGAGTGGCCGCCACGTCCAGTTGGAACGCCAGCGGCGCACGCCGCCCTGTTCCTCAAACTGGCCCCAACCGGCATAACGCGGGCTGTCATCGACCTGATAAACCGTCTGCGACCAGCGGCCATGGCGCATCCGTTCGGGCACATCCTCCCATGTCCAGCGATTGCTGTCGCTATAAACCAGCACGCGGGCGGGCTCATATTCCCAATCCTGCCGCCAATGTTTGATGACCATCGACTGACCTTCATTATCGACGACGAGCAGATGCTGGAGGATGATGCGCCGTCCGCTGTCTTCGATGACGCGCACCACTTCATAACCGCCGGAAATCTGGCGATCGCGCGGGGTATAATCGGCGCGCCATGCGGTGGCTTCCTGCATATCGAAGCGGACGCGGAAATTACCCGCCATCGCCAATATGTCCGCACGATCCGCCTGAAAAGCAGCGGCCTCATCGGCGGCCGGACGTTCGGCAATCGGCGGGTGGGCGATGGCCGGGGTGACCAGCATGCTGCCCAGCATCAGTGCGGCGGCAAAGCGAAAGTTACGCATCTTACTCTCCTTCAAATATGGGGTTGGTTGGTCAAAAGCGCCAGCTGAGCGAGGCGGAGATGTTGCGCCCCGGCTGGGTATAAGCG
>CAUJJQ010000154.1 GCA_963205285.1 Pseudomonadota bacterium
GCGTTTCATAATATCGGACCGCCGAAACCGATATACCGCTGCGCGTGGCGAGCGTGCCGATGGTCAATAAATCCTGTGCATTTGCCATGTGCGGCACATAGCAAAAAAAAAGCTTGACCTCAACCTTACTTTAACTTGCAAAAATATGTCCTACAGCCGTTGCGGCCAGCGAAAAGGACAAAATATGGGCTCCCCCTTCATCGAACATGTCAACATCAGCGTGTCGGACAACCGCGCCAGCGCGGCGCTGTTTCAACAAATATTCGGCTGGTACATCCGCTGGCAGGGCGCGGCGCGCGACAATGGTCATTCGATCCATGTTGGCGATGATCGATATTATCTGGCGCTCCACACACCGCCCGCTGACACGACCAGCGGCGCGCCCTTTGCCAAGGGCGTGCCATTGAACCATATCGGTTTTGTTGTCGATGATCTGGACGCGCTGGAACAACGGGTGCGCGCGGCGGGTCTGACCCCCTTTGGCCATGAGGCATATGATCCGGGCCGGCGCTTTTATGCGTTCGACGGCGATGGCATTGAATTTGAATTCATCAGCTATGCTTGAACGGGGGTGAAGGGCGCGGGGCCAAATTCAAGTTTCGCGCAGAGGCGAGAGAGCACAGAGAGTCCATCCCCCCTCCCGTTTGCGGGAGGGGGCAAGGGTTAAATCCCGTTCGTGTCGAGCGCAGTCGAGACATGATGACATTTGGTCCGCGCCAAGACGCCAAGCACTTCGTGCCCCTGCTTTCGCTGGAGCACGGCATACGGCACCCTCTGCCCTGTCCTACAACAACCTATTTGGATATATTGCCATCCATTTTGCCACAAAGGATGGAGCATAGACGATATGGATTATCATTGGACGGCGGCGTTGATGCGCCAATTTCTCGAACATCTCGCCGCGAGCGGGCTGGTCAGCCAGTCGGCCCGCCATGTCGGCATGTCGCCGCGCGCGGCATATGACCAGCGCCACCGCCACCCGGCCTTTCGCCTTGGTTGGGCGGCGGCAATTTTGCTGGCGCGCGATGTTTTGACCGACCAATTGATCGAGCGCGCGATTTTGGGCAGCGAAACCCGCGTCACGCGCGAACGCATCGACGAAAATTGCACCCAAATCACCCGCCATCGCCATGACGCACGGCTCGCCACCCATTTGCTAACCTATTTGGATAAACACGCCAGATGGGACAGCGGCGATATGGACGAAAATTATGCCCAACGCGCGGCGGACCATTGGGGGGATTTTATCGTCCATACCCTCGCCGATGATGCCGCACCCGACGCGCTGCCCCGCTGGCTGCACGACCATGCAGATAGCGATTTACCCTGTGAAGTTGCGCGCATTTCCGCCACTTTTTCATATAACGCCGCGCGGGATGCGGCAAATGCGGCGGCCCAGCCTTTGACGGCAGATGATTTCGCCTTGTGGTATGATGACGGGGCGCAGCAATGGATGACCAACGTGCCGCCGGTCGGCGACTGGCTGGGTTTTGACGGCGGCCGCCCCGGCCATACGACTTATTGGCGCACGCTCGACGATGACGAAGCGGACATCATCGACGCGCGCACCGACGCGCCAGAACCGCTGCCGCCCGCCGACATCGCCGCCATCCACGCGCGCATCTTTGCCGCAGACGGGCCGCGCATGTCGCGCGACAGCGATCGTCCGATCACCCGCATTTTCTCTGCCGACACCCCGCCGATAATATTTTCGATGATCGACGTACTGCTGGCCAATGCCGCCAGAAATGCTGCGACGCCGATGACGCAATATCGTGATAATGGTGCGACAAAGCCCTTATAGCCCCCGTCAAACAACCGCGATTTGGGAAAACAGGATGCGCCAATATCTTGCCGCCAACCGCTTTGGCCTGGGACTTCGGCCCGGCGATGCCCCCGTGGGTGATGTTACCCGCTGGCTCAGCGCGCAATGGGATGGATTTGACCCCAACCCCCCAGTGCTTGCCAACTTGCCCGGCCGCAGCCAGCTCGCCGATGCGGTGCTGCAATTGCGCGATTTGCAACTGGAAAGTCGCGCCGAGCGCCGCAACCGGGGCGATGGCGAAATGGCGAGCGACAGCGCCATGCGCGCCAACCCTGCCAACAACCCCGCCACCCCGCCCCGCCCCGTCGCCAGCCCCGAACAACGCGCCGCGCGCCGTGCCTTGCGCGATATTTATGCCGGCGCGGCGCAGGCGCGCGTCCAGACCGCACTCGACAGCGACACCCCCTTCATGGAACGCTGGGTGCATTTCTGGTCGAACCATTTTGCGGTGTCGGTCGATAAAATCGCCTGCCTGCCCTTTGCCGGGGATTTTGAATTTCGCGCCATCCGCCCCAATGTGCGCGGGTCGTTCCTCAATCTGTTGCGCGCGGCGGTTTTCCACCCGGCGATGCTGCTCTTCCTCGATCAGGCGCAATCGGTCGGCCCCGATTCGCCGTTGCTGGCGCGCTATGCCAACCGCGCGCGGCAAAATGGCCGCCAACTGGGGCTGAATGAAAATCTGGCGCGTGAGATTATGGAGCTGCACACGCTGGGCGTGCGTTCGGGCTATAGTCAGGCGGATGTCACCGCTTTTGCCCGCGCGCTGACCGGGCATAGCGTCGCCGGGCTGGCGCGCGGCCCGGCGCGCCGCCTGTCGGGCGGAACCGCCGCGGGTGAAAGCGTCTTTATCGACGCGCTGCACCAGCCGGGCGAACAGCGCATCATGGGCAAGCTTTATGCGCAA
>CAUJJQ010000155.1 GCA_963205285.1 Pseudomonadota bacterium
GGCGGCAATCGCCATGGATTTTTGGCGTTCAGCGAAATCCACCCCGATTATTTCCAAATCCCCAAGGAAGACCGCGAAGCATTGATGCGCGATCTGGCCGAACAGGCTGCTGCCGACGCCGCGATGCGCGCGGACGAGGATATGGAGGAACTGGAGGGGGATGTGGAGGATGTCACGCCCCCACCGCCGTTCGATGGCGATGAGGGTGATGAAGGCTATGACGGCGATGAATTTGCCGATGGCGACATTCATGGTGAAAGCGACGACGACAATGGCACCGATAATGACGGTGCCGATGACGATGGCGGTGAAGCAGGCAATAACACCAGCGCCGAACCAAATCCACGCGAACGGCGCGGCCGTCGGCGTGGCCGCGCGCGCGGTGACCAGAATGGGCATGCCGGACAAAGTGGCGACGATGCTGCCTATCGCCGCTCACCCCACCGCCGGTACAAGATTCAGGACGTCATCCGCCGCCGTCAGGTGTTGCTGGTGCAGGTGGTCAAGGAAGAACGCGGCAACAAGGGCGCCGCGCTGACATCCTACCTCAGCCTTGCGGGCCGTTATTGCGTCCTCATGCCCAATTCGAGCCATGGGGGCGGTATCAGCCGCAAGATTAATTCGGCAAGCGACCGTAAGCGGCTGAAATCGGTCATTGATGATCTGGGTCTGCCGCCCAGCATGGGCTGTATTGTGCGCACCGCGGGGATGGAGCGCACCAAGACCGAAATTAAGCGTGACTTTGATTATCTAGCCCGCCTGTGGGATGAAATTCGCGAACAAACCCTGAAGTCAGAAGCACCCGCGCTCATCCACTCGGACAGCGACCTTATCAAGCGGGCGATTCGCGATATTTACAACAGCGATATCGATGAAGTTTTGGTCGAAGGTGATGAGGGCTATCGCGCCGCCAAGGATTTCATGAAATTGCTGATGCCCAGCCATGCGCGGCGGGTAAAGCACTATGGCGACACCGTATCCTTGTTCCAACGCTATGGTGCAGAGGATCAATTATCGGCGATGTACCAGCCGCTGGTGCAGTTGAAATCGGGCGGTTACCTCATCATCAATCCGACCGAGGCGCTGGTCAGCATCGATATCAACTCGGGCCGTTCGACCCGCGAACATAATATCGAACAAACCGCGCTCAACACCAATTTGGAAGCCGCCTATGAAATCGCGCGCCAGTTGCGGCTGCGCGACATGGCAGGGCTGGTCGTCATCGACTTTATCGACATGGAAGTGGGCAGCCACGTCCGCAAAGTCGAACGGGCGATGCGCGATGCGCTGAAAAATGACCGCGCGCGGATTCAAGTTGGACGGATTTCGGGCTTTGGCCTGATGGAAATGAGCCGTCAGCGCCTGCGCACCGGGGTGCTGGAGGCATCGACGCGCGCCTGCCCGCATTGTGAGGGAACAGGCCTTGTCCGTACAGCGAGTTCGGCGGGGCTTAGTGCGCTGCGTCTGCTTGAAGAAGAGGCGGCACGCGGCCGTTCGAGCCGCCTTGTCCTGCGCGCCAGCCAGGAAGCGACCATCTATGTCCTCAACAACAAGCGTGCCGAGCTCGCTGAAATAGAGGCGCGGTACGGCGTTATCATTGAAATCCTGCCCGATGGGGAAACAGAGGGTGCGCGGATGAATGTCGATGGATCTGGCCCACCACCCGAACGGCGGCCCGACTTTGCGCCGATCCGCCACTTGGAGGAAGAAGACACCGACGAGCCGGATTTTGACGACGATGGCAGCGACGAAGCGGATGACACATCGCGCCGCGACACGCGGGAAGGCGACCGCAATGGGCGCAAGCGGCGACGGCGGCGCGGCGGCCAGCGTCGCGATGCCCGCGATCAAGATGATCGCGCCGGGGATGATGATGACCATCGCGATGATGCAGGCGAAGCGTCGGATGGCGGGCCAAGCAGCGATGGCGAAGATCATGACAGCGACAATGGTGACGACGATGGCAAGGCACGCCGTCGCCGTCGCGGACGGCGCGGTGGCCGTGCGCGGCGCGAGCGTGAAGGCGGTGGTCAATTAGCCACTGAGGTACCGAACGATGGTGCCGCACCGCTCGCCGATGCGCCGGTCAGCGCCGATGATGATGCCGCAGGGCAGGTCGAAGCGCCAGCCAAGCCGAAACGCCGCAGCCGCAAAACCACGACTGAGGTGACCGAAGTTGCAACGCCAAGCGATGCCGAGGCAGCAGAGGAAATTCCCGCAAAGCCCAAGCGTACGCCGCGCAAAGCCAAGGCGGCAAGCGAAGAAGTGACTGCGCGCGTTGAGGAGGCACCGGCCGAAACGGTCGCGGCAAAACCCGTCCGACGCAGTCGCAAGAAGGCGGACGAAGCGGGTGCCGCACCCGCCGAGCCCGAAGTTGCAGCGCCTGTTGCTGAGGCTGTTGAGGGCGAAGCGGCGGATCCCGCAGCCCCGCGCCGTCGCGGCTGGTGGCAAAAAACCTTTGGCTAACTGACCGCGCCAACTGCGCGTTCAGACAGCTGCAAAACTGATCCGGCCCTGCCCCAGATGGCGGGGCCGTTTCAGTTTGGGATTTCGGTAGGACGGCGGGGGCTTCACCATCGGTTCAGGCCGCGGAACCGATGGTGCCGCACCGGCAAAGGGAGCGCCCTGAGTGCGATATAGGACAATATTCGTGCTGGCGATGCTGGCCATGGCTTGGCCGGCTGCTACGCCCGTCGCTGCGCAGCGCGTCTATGACGCATCGGGCAGGCCCATGGGCCGGGTCGATGGGACACGCGTATATGACAGCAGCGGGCGAAGCCTTGGCCGCAGCGATGGGACGCGCGTTTATGACGCTTCGGGACGCAGCCTCGGGCGGATCGATGACGAGCGTATTTATGACGCATCGGGCCGCTCGCTCGGCCGGGTCGATGGCGACCGCTTCTATGACGCATCGGGACGCAGCCTGGGGCGGATGGATGGGGATCGCATCTATGACGCATCGGGCCGGCCGCTGGGCCGTGGCGACGGGCTGACGCGCGAACAGACCATCCTCTATTTCTTTTTCTTTCTGGACATAGGTGGTTGATATGCGGGCGTATCGGCAGCGCGCACAAAGCCATTTGGTCCGCCGCCAAATTGGGACTATGACCGGCATGATGAAGCTGTTCGCCTATCTGCTTGCGCTAGTCGCGCTCACCGGTTTCGCCACACAACCATTGCTGGCCCAGTCGATTCTGCGCGATGCAGAAACAGAGGCGCTGCTCAATGACATTTCCAACCCGCTGATCCGCGCAGCCGGGCTGCAACCCGACGATGTCCGCATCGTCATGATCAACGACCCGTCGATCAACGCCTTTGTCGCGGGTGGACAGGTGGTTTATATCCACACCGGCCTTATCGAAAGCGCCGACAATGCCAACCAGGTGCAAGGCGTCATTGCCCACGAACTGGGGCATGTCGCGGGTGGCCATGCGGTGCGCACCGACGGCATTGAAAAAGCATCGGGGATTGCGCTCCTTTCCCTCCTCCTCGGCGCAGCGGCGATGGCGGCGGGCGGCGGTGAAGCGGGGATGGGGATTTTGGCCGCCGGACAACAGGCGGCGATCGGCAGCTATCTCGCCTACAGCCGGGTACAAGAAGCAACCGCCGATGCTGCGGGCGCGCGTTATTTGTCCGCAGCAGGCGTCAGCGGGCAAGGGTCGATTGAGTTTTTCCAGAAACTCCTCAACCTCGAAATGCGGTATAATGTGCCGCAGGATGATGCGCAGGCCTATGCCCGCACCCACCCATTGTCGGGGGACCGCATCCAGTTTTTGCGCGACACTTACAGCCATGATCCGGCGTGGAACCACACAACCGACCCGGCGCTGGAGGAACGTTTTCAGCGGGTGCGCGCCAAGTTGATAGGCTATATCAGCGAACCGCGCCTGACGCTCCAACGCTATCCCGTCACCGATGACAGTGTGCCCGCCCATTACGCCCGCGCCTATGCCTATCATCGCTCCGGCCACCCGGCGGAGGCGTTGCAGGAGGCAAATACGCTCGTCGCGCGCAATGGAAATGACCCCTATTTTCTGGAGCTGGAAGGGCAAATTTTGCTCGAATCGGGGCGTCCGGCCGATGCCATTGCCCCCCTGCGGCAAGCGGTGGCGGCAAGCGATGGTTCGCCTCTAATCGCCACATTGTTCAGCCATGCGTTGATCGCGACTGAGGATCCGGCCCAATTTGCCGAGGCAGAAAGGGTGCTACGCGCGGCAGTTGCGCAGGACAATGACAACCCCTTTGCCTGGTATCAGTTGGGCATTGTTTACGCACATAATGGCGATGAACCACGCGCGCGGCTGGCCAGCGCCGAACAGCAATTATTGACCGGTGCGGTTGCCCCCGCGCTACAAGCGTCCGAGGCAGCAATGGCGGGCTTGCCCGTGGGCAGTCCTGATTGGTTGCGCGCACAAGATATTTCGCTGGTCGCGCGCGCGCGGCTGGAAGAAGAGCGGCGCAGTAACCGGGCGCGGCGCGGCGGGTTGCAATTGGGCGTTGCAGACGCTTCCTAAAAGGGCAGCCTCTTACAACAAAAGGACGATCATGGGTCGCGAAACGGACAATGCCGACGGGTCGGGCGGCGATCAGCATTATCAGCCGTGGCGGCGCGAACGTGAAAACGAAAACCCCAGCATACAGCGCCCAGCCCCCCTGCCCACGCGCAACGCGGCGCCAAAGGCGACAAAGCCGGCGGCACCCCCGCGCGCAACGGAGGATCTGAGTGCGGCAGAATTATTGGCCCGCCCGATTGCCCAGCCTGACAGCGGTGGCGACAAAGACGATGCTACGGCCCGCGCGCGCACCATAGTCGCCCAAGCAGGCCAAGCCATCGAACGCGCCGAAATTCCCCGTCGCAGCCGCGAAGCCGGGGCCAAGGGCGCTGAAATGGCGGCGCGCGGGGTGCGGGCAACGGCCAATGCGCTATCCAACGCGGGCCGCCGCGCCGCCAAGGCAACGCAGGATGCGATCACCACCGCCACCCCGCATGTACGCGCCGCCGCCAGCAGATTGAGCGACACCGCGCAGCGTAGCGTCAAGGGTGCGGGCAATGCCATCGCCAAGGGGGGCAGGCGCGCGATAAAGGCAACGCCCATTGCCGATATTGCGCCCCAACGCGGTGCACAGCCGCCATCCGCGCTCGAAATACTATTGGCCGAGGATGCAGCGACGCCGAGCAGCGCGACAAGCAACGCTGGCGGCTTGCCGCTGTTTGGCGACACGCCAGCCAGCACACTGCCAGCCCCGGCGGCGGTCGCCACCCCTGATGCGGCACCATCCCCATCGATCACCGCCCAAACGCCCAGCCCTACCCCTACCCCTATCCCTATCCCTATCCCTGCGCCTACAGCCAACCCGCCCCTAGGTGGGGGCGGCGGCGGTAATGGCGACGGTGCATCCCCGACCCGTCGACTGTCGGGCGGGTGGCCCAACGCATGGTTCGCCCATCCGGCAAGCTGGATAGCGATTGGCGCTGCGCTGTTTCTGGGTGGCACGCTGTTTGGCAGCCAGTGGAGCGGCATCAACCGCGCGGCGACCGAAAATATCGTCCGCAACTATCTGCTCGAACATCCAGAAATCATCCCCCAAGCGGTCGAAAGGCTCGAACATCGGCGGGTGACAGAAATCATCCGTGAGAATCGCGATGCGCTGGAAAGGCCATTTTCGGGCGCATGGGCTGGCGCAGCGGACGGCGATGTCACGCTGGTCGTCTTTACCGATTATGCCTGCACCTTTTGCCGCGCCAGCGAACCTGACCTTGAACGGCTGATTGCCGAAGATCGCCGTTTGAAACTGGTTTTCCGTGAATTCCCTATCCTGTCTGCCGATAGTGAGGCTGCGGCGCGGCTTGCGCTGATCGCCGCACGGAGCGGGCGATATATGAACGTCCATCAGGCCCTGTTCGCCGCTGCCCCGCCCAATGCCGCAGCGCGCAGCGAAATTGCCAGCCGGTTCAACCTCAACGCCAGCGCCGCCACCCTGAATGACCCCGGCATCACCAATGAATTGCGACACAATGTCGGGGCTGCACGTTCACTGGGGCTGAGCGCAACGCCCGCATTCATCGTTGGCGATAAATT
>CAUJJQ010000156.1 GCA_963205285.1 Pseudomonadota bacterium
GCGAACATGCCCGGCAGCCAGCGGGAGGTCGCCCATGCGCAGGACGAAGGGGTGCAGTTCGACTGGCTGTCCGCCCCCGAAGCGATTTTGGGCGACGGCAAGGCAAATGGCGTTGCGGTGCGCAAAATGCGGCTGGGCCGCGCCGATATGCGCGGGCGGCGCAGCGTGGAGGCGGATGATGCGCCGTGCGAAACCATCCCCGCCGATCTGGTCATCCGCGCACTCGGCTATGATGCCGATGATCTGCCGAGCCTGTTTGGCAGCGGCGAACTGGCGGTGACGCGCTGGGGAACTTTGCGCGTCGATGCACAGATGATGACCAATATCGATGGCGTTTTTGCCGGTGGTGATATTGTGCGCGGGGCCAGTTTAGTTGTTTGGGCCTTGCGCGATGGGCGTGATGTGGCAGAACATGTGCAGCGTTATTTGAAAAATGGCGCGACACAGGGGTAAACATCATGCAAATTGGTCGTAATAGTAAAATATTATTTGGTATCAGCCTCTTGGCATTGGCAACGCCTGTTGGGGCGCAGGACAGCGCGCCCGCCGAAACGCCAACCGAAACGCCATCCGCAACACCCGTCGATGCTGCTGACCCCGCCGCTGCTGCCGCCGCCGCAGCGGCAGCCGAACCGGCGGCGGCGGCCAGCGACGCCCTGCCCGCTGACATTGACCCGGCGCGGATGGCGATCGCCGAACAAATCGTCCAAGTTACCTTTCCACTCGATGAGAGCGGGTGGGTTGACCGTCTGATCGCCACCTATTCCGAACCGCGCGTGCGCGAGATGCGCGAAAGCGAAGAGGTGAAGCTGATATTGCGCGAAGCGCCGCAGCTGCGCCGCCCGCTCGATGAACTGGTGACGGCGGTTACCGACACCACGCGTCGCGTTATGACGGAAAATCTGCCCGGCCTGCGCCACGCCAGCGCCCTTGCCTATGCCCGCACTTTTGATGTCGAAACGCTGCGGGCGATCGATACCTTTTTTCAAACCCCCGCCGGTCGGACCTATGGTCATAATTTGAATGAACTGACGCTTTCGGCTGAAATTGCCGCTTGGCAGAACGAGACAGAAGAGGCGATTGGCCAAGCAATTACCCCCGCGCTCGAAAATTTCATGCAGGCGGTACACACGGCAGCGGTCAAACATACCGACGAAAACGAACCCTAATGAACAGGCCCCACGACCATGTATGACGCCCCCTTGCCCACCGCAGAACATGAACGCTTGGCGCGGGAGGGGATGTATCGCCCCGAATATGAGGGGGATGCCTGCGGCGTCGGGCTGGTCGCCGCCATTTCGGGGATAGCACAGCGGCGCGTCGTCACCGCCGCCATCGATGCGTTAAAGGCGGTGTGGCATCGCGGCGCGGTCGATGCCGATGGCAAGACGGGCGATGGTGCGGGGCTGCATATCGACCTGCCGGTGCGTTTCTTTGACGAAGCCATCGCCCATTCGGGGCACCGCGTGCGCCCCAACCGGCTGGCGGTCGGCATGATTTTCCTGCCGCGCACCGATTTGGGCGCGCAGGAAAGCTGCCGCACCATCGTCGAAAGCGCGATTATCGACGCGGGCTATACGATTTACGGCTGGCGGCAGGTGCCGGTCGATGTGTCGGTCATCGGCGACAAGGCACAGCGCACCCGCCCCGAAATCGAACAGATAATGATCGCGGGGCCGGAACCCGAAGCTATGAGCGCGGCTGAATTTGACAAGACGCTCTACCTCGTCCGGCGACGCATCGAAAAAGCGATCATCGCGGCACAGATCGCGGATTTCTATATTTGCAGCCTGTCGTGCCAGTCGATTGTGTACAAGGGGCTTTTCCTCGCCGAAAGCCTGTCGGTTTTCTACCCCGACCTTGCCGACGAAACTTTCGTCAGCCGGGTGGCGATTTTCCACCAACGCTATTCGACCAATACATTCCCGCAATGGTGGCTGGCGCAACCGTTCCGCTGTCTCGCCCATAATGGGGAGATAAATACCATTCGCGGCAATAAAAATTGGATGAAAAGCCATGAGATAAAAATGGCCAGCATATCCTTTGGCGACATGTCGGAGGAGATAAAGCCCGTCATCCCCGCCGGGGCGTCGGACACGGCGGCATTGGATGCGGTGTTTGAAACCATCGTGCGTTCGGGGCGCGAAGCCCCCACTGCAAAGCTGATGCTGGTGCCAGAGGCTTGGGCACATCGCCCCGGCATCAGCGCCGAACATCAATCCATGTATCGTTATTTTGCTAGCGTCATGGAACCATGGGACGGGCCGGCCGCGCTGGCCATGACCGATGGTCGCTGGGCGGTGGCGGGGATGGACCGCAACGCGCTGCGCCCGCTGCGCTACACCATCACCGATGATGATTTGCTGATCGTCGGTTCCGAAAGCGGGATGGTGCAGGTGAGCGAGGCGCAGATCGTCAAGAAGGGGCGGCTCGGCCCCGGTGAAATGATCGCCGTCGATCTGGCCGAAGGGCGTTTTTATGACGATGGCGCGATAAAAGACCGGATTGCCGCCGAACAACCCTATGGGCAAATGGTTGCGCAATTCCGCACCATGGCCGATTTGCCGATGGTGGCCGATGCCGCGCCCCTACCGCAGGGCGAGGCGTTGGTGCGCCTGCAAGTCGCGGCGGGCCAGACGCTGGAGGATATGGAACTTATCCTCAGCCCGATGGTGGAGGGGGCAAAGGAAGCCATTGGTTCGATGGGCGATGATACACCGCTTGCGGTTATTTCGGACAAGCCGCGCCTGATCCACCAGTTTTTCCGCCAGAATTTCTCCCAAGTCACCAACCCGCCAATCGACAGTTTGCGCGAACGCCATGTCATGTCGCTCAACACCCGCTTTGCAAACCTTGCCAACATCCTCGACCAAAGCGGTCAGAATAAACAATTGCTGGTCATCGACAGCCCCGTCCTCTCCGGGCAGGATTGGGCACGGCTGCGCGCCGCCTTTGGCGATGCAACCCAGCAGATCGACTGCATCTTTCCGCGCGGCAGCGGCGCGACAGGGCTGAAATCCGCGCTCGAGCGCATCCGCCATCAGGCAGAAGCGGCGGTGCGCGCGGGGCGCAGCGAATTATTC
>CAUJJQ010000157.1 GCA_963205285.1 Pseudomonadota bacterium
TGGATTCCGGCCTTCGCCGGAATGACGGCAAGGAAGCTGCTATTCAGCCGCCGAAAGGAAACTCGGCAACGCCCGGCGTTTCGACGCGAAAGGCAAAGATGCGCCCCGCATCTGGCTGCCGCCAGCGTTGGCAAGCTGTCAGCCCTTCGCCCGCGCTTGTAACAAAGGCGGTGCACAGGTCCGCGCCGCCAAAGGCGACCATCGTCGGGCGCGCGACGGGGAGCGGGATGGTGCGGGCAATGCGGCCATCGGCTGCCAATTGCGCCACCCGCCATCCGTCGAACAGTGCAGTCCAATAATTACCCGCCGTATCAAAACTGCCGCCGTCGGGTCTGCCATAGCCCTTACCCACGGCGGCGCGGCAATCGGGCTTTTCGGCGGCAAATTGGTGCCATGCCTCTGGCGGTGGCAGTGTGTCCGTGTTCGCCTTGAGTGCGTATCGGCGCAGCAGATGGGTTGGCGTATCGGTGTGGACGAAATATCGCCCGTCGCCGCTGAATGCCGCGCCATTGGCGGTCGCCATGCCGCCCGCCATTTGCTGCACATCACCATCGGGCGTGATGCGCCACAGTCCGGCATTGCGATGTGCCTTGTCGCGATTGGTCGAACCGACCCAGATATTGCCTGTCGCATCGCACCGCCCGTCGTTCAGCCGGTGGAGTGGTTGGTCGGCCAGAAACTGATCGCCAAAATCTTTGACCGGTGCATCCCAGTCATCAATTGTTGCGCAGCCATTTTTCATGCCGAGGATGAGGCCGCCTTTTTTGCGAAAGGCAAAACAGGCGACCGGCGCATCGAAATGGCGCGTTGCGACAAAACCGCTGCGGCTAGACCAACGATGAAGGCTTTGCGCGGCAATGTCCGCCCAATAAAGCGCCCCCTCTGTCCCATGCCAGCGCGGACATTCGCCCAGCAGCGCGCGCGTGGCGCGCGTCGGGGCAAAGGTGCGCGCGGCGGTACTAATATCAGCCATGGGGTCAAACAGGGTCATCGGCCCCGCGCATAGCATTGCGTGGGCCGATGTAAAAATCCTGTCCTTTTGGCGCTTAGCAACTTGACGCGAACGTAAACGTCAGCTTTGCTGCACGGCAAGCCAAATATGAGTCTAATGGGAGAATTTTATGTCGCTCGATATCATTCCGCGCAGCGCCTATACCGAGGATCATGAGGCGTTCCGCCGCACGGTGCGGGCCTTCCTCGAAAGCGAAATTGCTCCCCACGCCAACCAATGGGCCGAAGACGGCATCGTCCCCAAGGATATTTGGCCCAAGGCAGGTGAATTGGGCATGCTCTGCCCGACGGTGCCGGAGGCATATGGCGGGCTCGGCCTCGATTTTGGCTATAACGCCATCGTCGATGAAGAAAGCGCTTATTATGGCCGCGCGGCGACCGGTTTCTCGCTGCAAAGCGACATCGTCTGCAACTATATCGTCAGCTATGGCAGTGAAGAGCAGAAACGCCACTGGCTCCCCAAAATGGTGTCGGGTGAGGTGGTCACCGCCATCGCCATGACCGAACCGGGCACCGGCAGCGATTTGCAGGGCATGCGCACCACCGCGCGCAAAGATGGCAATCATTATGTCATCAACGGCAGCAAAACCTATATCACCAACGGGCAGAACGCCGACCTCATCCTCGTCTGCGTCAAGACCGATACCGACGTGCAACCGGCGTGGAAGGGCGTGTCGATTGTGCTGGTGGAGGCTGAACGCGAAGGGTTTGAACGTGGCCGCAACCTCGACAAAATCGGACTGGATGAAGCCGACACGTCGGAGCTTTTCTTTAACGATGTTCGCGTGCCCATCACCAATTGCCTAGGTGAAGAGGGCAAGGGCTTTATCTATCTGATGAGCGAACTGCCGCAGGAACGGCTGTCGATTGCGGTCGGTGCGCAGGCGTCTGCCCAGCGCGCCTTTGATGATACGGTTGCCTTTACCCGGGAACGCAAAGCATTCGGCAAGCCGGTGCTCGATTTCCAGAACACCCGCTTCATCCTTGCCGACCTTAAATCCAAATTGCAGGTCGGCTGGGCGCACCTCGACTGGGCGTTGGCCCGCCATCTAAAGCGCGAACTGACCCCGGAGGAGGGGGCGGCAGCCAAATTATGGCACACCGAATTGCAATGGGAAGTGATGGACAAATGCCTGCAGCTCCATGGTGGGGCGGGCTATATGAATGAATATGCCATCGCACGGGCGTGGCGCGGGGCGCGCGTCACCCGCATTTTCGGTGGCACCAACGAAATTATGAAGGAATTGATCGGCCGCACGCTTTGATGATGCTGTCGATTTTACAAAAGGATAGAGGCTTATGACTACGGCATATATTGTCGATGCAGTGCGCACTGCAGGCGGTAAGCGCGGCGGCCGGCTCGCCGCTTTGCACCCCGTGGATCAGGCAGCGGCCAACCATGATGCGATTGTCGAACGCAGCGGTATCGACGGCGCAGCGGTTGATGATGTCATCATGGGCTGCGTGACGCAGGCGGGGCAACAGGCGATGCAGGTTGGGCGCAATGCGGTGCTCGCCACCAAGCATCTGGGTGAACGCACCCCGGCGGTGACCATCGATCGGCAATGTGGTTCATCGCAACAGGCGATGCAATTTGCAGCCCAAGCGGTGATGTCGGGCACCCAGGATGTGGTGATTGCGGCCGGCGTCGAAAGCATGACCCGCGTCCCCATGGGCACCAGCGCCATTTTTCACATGAAGGAGGGGCTGGGCCATTATAAATCCCCCGGGCTGGAAGCGAAATATCCCGGCATCCAATGGTCGCAGTTCATGGGCGCGGAAATGATCGTCAAGAAACATGGCTTTACGCGCGATGAGCTCGACCGGTTCGCCCTCGCCAGCCACCATCGTGCGGCGGCGGCCAGTCAGGCGGGGCGCTTTGCGGAGGAGATTTTGGCGCTCGATGTGGAAACGCCCGATGGGGTGGTGCGCCATGATGTCGATGAAGGCATCCGCTTTGATGCAACGCTCGAAGGGATTTCGAGTGTCAAATTGTTGCAAGAGGGCGGGGCGATCAGCGCGGCCAACGCATCGCAGATTTGCGATGGCTCGTCTGCCGTGCTCATCGTGTCGGAATCCGCGCTCAAGACGCATGGGCTGACTCCACGTGCGCGCATCCATAATCTGACGGTGACAGCGGGCGACCCTGTCATCATGCTCGAAGAACCATTGTTCGCGACCGACCGGGCGCTTGCCCGTGCCGGCCTCAAAATCGGTGACATCGACGCTTATGAGGTGAATGAGGCATTCGCCCCCGTCCCGCTCGCATGGCTGAAGCATCTAGGGGCCGACCCCGAACGCATCAACGTGCACGGCGGGGCAATCGCGCTTGGTCACCCGCTCGGCGCGTCGGGCACAAAGCTGATGGCGACCCTGCTTGGCGTATTAAAGGCCAATGGCGGCAAATATGGCCTGCAAACCATGTGCGAAGGCGGCGGTGTCGCCAACGTCACCATTATCGAACGGCTTTAAGCCAGCTTCCCCCAACATAGGAAATAATCATGAAACTCGATCAGACAGTATCGGCCGTTGTCACTGGCGGCGCATCGGGGCTGGGCGCAGCAACCGCCCGTGCGCTCGCTGCCAAGGGCGTCAAGGTCGCCATTTTTGACCTGCAAGAGGAAAAGGGGCTGGCGCTCGCCGCCGAAATTGGCGGCACTTTCTGTGAAGTGAACGTCACCGATGAAGCATCGGTCGATGCCGGTTTTGCCAAGGCACGCGCCGCGCACGGGCAGGAACGCGTCCTTGTCAACTGTGCGGGGACGGGTAATGCCATAAAGACCGCTAGCCGGTCCAAGACAGACGGGAGCATCAAGCATTTCCCGCTCGATGCGTTTAACTGGATCATCCAGATCAACCTTGTCGGCACCTTTCGCTGTATTGCCAAATCGGCGGCCGGAATGCTCACCCTCGACCCGCAGGAAGATGGCGATCGCGGTGTCATCGTCAACACCGCCAGCGCGGCGGCAGAGGATGGGCAGATCGGGCAGGCCGCCTATTCCGCGTCCAAGGCGGGCGTTGTCGGCATGACTTTGCCCATCGCGCGCGACTTGTCTGGCGAAGGGGTGCGCATCAACACCATATTGCCGGGGATTTTCAACACGCCCTTGCTCGCCGCCGCGCCGCAAAATGTACGCGACGCGCTGGGCGCTTCGGTGCCGCACCCCAAACGTCTTGGCGATCCGGCAGAATTTGCGCATCTGGCGATGACGATGATTGAAAATGGTTATTTTAACGGCGAAGATGTCCGCCTCGACGGGGCAATTCGCATGGCACCGCGCTAAGGAGGAAATGCTGCATGACCATAACGCTCCACAGCTATTTTGAGGGGTTGGAGCGTTCGCTCGCCACTCTTGACCATATATTGGACAAGGGGGCGGCGTATGCCGCCGAGCAGGGTGTCGAGCCTGCGCAGATGCTCGACTGGCGGTTGGCGGCGGACATGCACCCGCTTGCCTTTCAGGCGTGCGTCGTGCGCAATTTCACAGCTTCGTGGGTTGCGCGTGCGCAAGGGGCCGGACTGCCCGCTGATCTGGTGTGGGAGGAGGTGGATTTTGCCGCCCTGCGCGCCGCGATTGCCGATGGTTTGGCGGCGGTGCGCGCGCTCAGCGCCGATGTCGTCAATGCTGCCGCCGAACAGCCGATGACGGTCAAGATTGGCGATATTATGGAACCGACACTGCCGCTTGAACGCTGGGTCAGCGTCTTTGTCCGCGTTAACGTCGATTTTCATTTGTCGATGGCTTACGCGATTATGCGCCACCATGGTGTGCCGCTCGGCAAGATCGACATGTTCCCGACGGGGCTTTGACAGGCGGATGGCACGGCCCAATGCATGGCGCATGGCGACGGAAAATTACCCCGTCGCCATTTCGCTCCAGACCCGTTTTCAGGACATGGACGTCAACGGCCATTTGAACAATGTTGCCTTTGCCGCGCTGTTTGAAAGCGCGCGGGTGCAGATCAACCGGCGCACCCGCCCGTTGGGGGAACGCCCTGCCAATGAACGATCGATGGTTGCGGCGGTTGAGATAAATTATCTGGCGGAGGGCGAATACCCCGGCGATGTCGAGGTGCTGAGCGGCATTGGCCATATTGGCAGGTCGAGTTGGACGATTTTGCAGGCGATGTTTCAAAATGGCCGCTGCATCGCCACCTGCGACACGGTGGTGGTGTGCCGCACCGACAATCAGGCAAAACCGCTGCGCGCTGATCTGGTCAGCGAACTCACCGCCATGCTGGTGCGCGCGCCCTAACCTTCTTCGCCCTAACCCTCTTCGGTCGTAAGTTTGCGGACAAAGCCGATAAGGCTGGTCTGACGGCTGCGTTTCAGCCGTTCAGCGGCAAGGATGGTGGCGACATCGCGGTAACAACGCTCCACATCCTCATTTATCAGGACATAGTCATAACCATCCCAGTGGCTAACCTCTGCCGCCGCGCGGTTCATCCGCCCGGCAATCACCGTTTCGCTGTCGGTGGCGCGCGCGCGCAGCCGCCGTTCCAGTTCGGCCATTGACGGCGGGAATATGAAAACGCGCACCACATCACCGCCCGCGCGCTGGTAAAGCTGCTGCGCGCCCTGCCAATCTATGTCGAACAATACGTCGCGTCCTTCGGCGAGAGCGGCCTCCACCGGCGCGCGCGGTGTGCCATAGCGGTGACCGAAAACATGCGCCCATTCAAGAAATTCTTGTTTGCCCACCATGTCCTTGAACTTGGGCACATCGACGAAATGATAATGTTCGCCATCCACTTCGCCCGGGCGCGGCGGGCGGGTGGTTGCCGATACCGACATCGTCAGCCCATCATCATTTTCGAGCAAGAGCCGTGAAATCGTCGATTTTCCAGCCCCGGATGGGGAGGATACGACGAATAAAATGCCGCGACGGCGAAAATGGTCGGACGGGACAGGGGTTTCGGCCATGCGCGGCTCTTGCATAAGCGCATGCCAATCGTCAAGCAGGCATGGAAGGAGGGGGACATGGTTATCAACCGAAACTATATCTGGATGGTCGCCGGCTTGATGCTGATAACCGGTATCCTCCTATGGTCGATGGGCCGCCCGCTCATCTGCAATTGCGGCTATGTCAAATTGTGGGAAGGCGGGGTCAACAGCCCCGGTAACAGCCAACATATCGCGGACTGGTACACGCCCAGCCATATGATTCACGGGGCAATTTTTTATGGGCTGACCCATTTACTGATGCGCTGGAAACAGGCGGGGCCGCGCCCGATTGGCATTGTCCCCCATGGCAATCTGGCGCTGGGCGTCCGTTTGGTGTTGGCAGCGGCACTTGAACTGGCGTGGGAATTGGTCGAAAATTCGCCCGCCGTCATCGACCGTTATCGTCAGGCGACATTGGCGGTCGGATACTCGGGCGATTCGGTGCTCAATTCCATGGCCGATTGTGGTTGGATGCTGCTTGGCTTTTATGCCGCATATCGCCTGCCATGGCGCTGGACATTGGCGATTGCGGTGGTGTTTGAGCTGCTGACGCTATGGATCATACGCGACAATCTGACGCTTAATATCGTCATGTTGCTCCATCCGTTGGATGGGATCCGCGATTGGCAGGCGGGGTTGTAAGCCATGCGACGCGGCGCAAAAATTATGTTTGTTTTGGCGACGATTTTACTCGTCCTTGCTGCGGCATATGTGATCCTGCGACCGAACATGTGTGAGGCCGATGATGTTGCAGCCCCAACCGCCGACAGGCCTGAAACGGCGCTGACAGGCCCTGTTGCACCCGCGAGCCCGCGCACTCCCTTGACCGGTGATGCCGCGATTGCCGCCAAAATCTGCGCGGGCGATATGGCGGATTTGCCTGCGAGTCTTTTTGGCCACCAGAAATTTGCCGATGGGTCGGCGGGGTTGGTTGCCGCCCCGGCGGGGTTTAACATGTCAAACTGTCCGGCGATGCAGGGCGATATGGCGAGCGGCCTTGCCGCGATGCTACGCGCTGCACGGGCAGAGGCACCGGCGGTGGCGGGCGCAATGGGCGGGGTTAGCTGCTATCGCGGCATAAGCTATCAACGCGGGCTTTATTGCCGGTCGCCCAATCTGGCGGCGCGCGGCTATGCGGGTCAGGCGTACTGGGTGGCACCGCCCGGTTACAGCGAACATGCCACCGGTCGCGCGATTGATTTTGGTGACCGCAGCCGCACCGATTGTAATGTCAGCCCCTGTTTTGCCGCAACTTCGGTGGGGCGCTGGCTGGCGGCCAATGCCGCACGCTTTGGTTTTCGCCTGTCCTTTCCAAAGGATAATGCGGCCGGTGTCGCGCATGAACCATGGCATTATTATTATGTCGGCGGATATGTGGCATCTGTTCCGGCCAGTGTCGGCGATGCTGCCAATGACGCTGCATCCGCACCTAGTCCCCCTGCGCCGGATGTTATCGCGCCCGCCGTGCCCGACACAGCTGCGCCCACCGAAACGGCCGCGCCGCAGATTTAGCTCTTACGTCGCCGCCGCTTGGGAGCCTTGGGAGTATCTGGCGACGTTTCGCGCGCGGTAACATTGTCCTGTCGCTGCGCCAATTTGCGCGCGGCATAGCCCGCGACCAGCGCCGCGCCGATGCCAGCAAAACGGCGCGGCAGCAATTTGCCCGCCACCCATGTCGCGGCAAAGCCGATGGCGGCATTGGCAATCGGGTTATCAGCGGCTTTGCGCGCTGCCTTGCCCGCACCGCCGCCGATTGCCCCGCCCGCGCGCCGTGCCCAAGCCTCGGCAGAAC